>NZ_JADEWU010000016.1:0-89640 GCF_015207485.1 Planktothrix mougeotii LEGE 06226 | reverse complement strand
CCCTCATCCCCTTGTCCCTTTATATAAAGAAAAAAAGGGCAAATTAATACAGATGCCCTGATATCCAAAGAATTCTACAGTTAAGTTTTAATTACGCCCACATTAGGAGATTAAGTCAATCATTTGCGTTTTTACCCATGATTTTGTTTTGGAGATGGGTAGAAGGTATCACAAAATTTAAAATTATCCTTATTCTTTATAATATTTTAAGATTTAGCTTTGAAAAAAATGATCCTCTGATTCAAAAACACCAGATTTATCCAGGTTACTAGCGTTTCAGGCTGACATTTGACTGGAAATATCAGCCCAACTGAGAAAACAATCCGTCTGTCAAATCGTTATCATGTTTGGATAAACATAAAATTATTGATTTGCCCATCCTAGAAAATCTCAGATTTTGATATGAGAGAGGTTTCCGTGTCCGTCTGTCCAGTTCCCCCTGAACAACGTCCTGTGAATGAATATCAAGAATTGAAAGCATCTTGGTTTTTTAGCTGGGTGATGCTCAACTGGCCCCAATATTTGAGAAAATTAGTTTGGGTGTGGTTTATTAGCTGGGTGATTTTTTGTCCTGTAGCTGCTGCTAGTTTTGCCCCGAGTAAATACCCAGGCCAATTAATACTCAGTGCGGCGACAGGAGCAAGTTTTATTTTAACCTTAGTCGTGATTCGGTTATCTTTAGGCTGGTACTATATTAGATCCCGTCTGTTGAGTTCTAAAATTTTTTATGAAGAATCAGGATGGTATGACGGCCAAACTTGGCTAAAAACCCCTGAATTTTTACTTCAAGATCAACTCATTCTCACCCACCAAGTTCAACCGATTCTGACTCGATTACGAAAAACTTATTACGGTTTAGCAGGATTGTTCGCAGGAGGCGGACTAATCTGGATCTTATTGTAAATACTGACTCACCCAATCCAATTGAAATATAATCTTAAATATGACACGGGGAAAACGAACACAAGCCAAAGAACTGGAAGTTAGACTCCTGCGGGAAGGACTCGTTGAGTCTACCCATCGGGTGCAAGCAACCGTCTGTGATAGCCGAGGACGAGTATTATCTGTTGCGGGAAATTCCGACACGGCGACCTTTATCCGGTCTGCCTTAAAACCGTTTCAAGCCTTAGCTGTAATCACAACAGGCACACTGGAACGATATGATTTAACCGATATTGATTTAGCGATTATCTGTAGTTCTCATCAAGGAACCATCGAACAAGCTCGACAAGCGTTTAATATTCTCTGGCGAGCGGATGTTGACCCGGTACAACTCCAGTGTCCCATTCCTGAAGGCAAAAATAGCCGTCTGCAACATGGCTGTTCTGGGAAACACGCCGGAATGTTAGCGGTTTGTCAACAATGCCATTGGCCGTTAGAAAGCTATTTACAACGGAAACATCCTCTACAACAACTCATTATCGGTAAAGTCGGAGAATTATTAGCATTACCCCCCGATGAATTCCTCAGTGCTAGGGATGACTGCGGCGCACCGACCTATTATTTGGAATTAAGCCAAATGGCGATACTCTATGCTCAATTAACATCAGGGGATAACCTTGATCGAGAACGTATTGTTCGCGCCATGACCCATCACCCGGAAATGGTCGCCGGAGTTGGACGTTTTGACACGGAATTAATGCGCTTAACCGAAGGAGAACTCGTCAGTAAATCTGGAGCCGAAGGGGTGCAATGTGTTGGACGCATTGGTGAAGGCATGGGATTAGCCATTAAAGTTATGGATGGCTCACATCGCGCGAAATACGCCACCGCCATTCATCTATTAAAACAAATGGGATGGATTACCCCCACCATCGCCGAAACCCTGGGTGAAAAATTCCTCACCCTCAACGACTTCAAACGCTTAGATGTCATGGGGGAATTGTCGTTTCTTTAAAGTGAGCTATTGACAGCTTGACACTGCGCTGCCCTGAGCCTGTCGAAGGGAGACTTCGGCCTCCCTCATCTCCCCTGATCTTCCCTCATCTCCCCTGATCTTCCCTCATCTCTCCTTGTCCCCTAGTCCCCTCATCTCTCCTAGTCCCCTAGTCCCCTAGTCCCCTTGTCCCCTTGTCGCCCAAAAAATATTTTAAAAAAGGGGTTGTCAAATTCAGAAAGTTATGGTTATACTAGGAAAGGAACAAGCGACGCGGGGTAGAGCAGCCTGGTAGCTCGTCGGGCTCATAACCCGAAGGTCAGTGGTTCAAATCCGCTCCCCGCCATTTTAGAGTTCTGGAATACGAGAGTTAATCTGGATTGACAAATTGTTGTCCACTTTAACACAATAATCTTCTCTTTATCTTTTAAACAAGAACTTGCTGATGGTATGGCGAGTTCTTGTTTCTATTGGGTACATTATCCCTCTTCTGTGACTTTGAAAATGATTTCCCAGCATTTTTCTATCCGCCGGGATAGAATTTTTGAAAAGCCAGGTTAGCCTTGATGTCTTAATGCCGGGGGGTTTTTCAATTTTCCGCAAAAAGGTCTAAAGTGATAGAAACCTAGACAACCCAAGACACAACGAGTCAGCACCCCGCACTCTCTGTAACGGGGCTTCGAGCCTCTAACTTTAGTTAGCTGACCAGCCTAAGTCCTTCAAGGACTACGTTATTTAGGTCACGATACCCACGAATGCGACGCTAGTTTGTGGCTCTATCGCTAATCATTAAACAGTTTTACGAGGGGTAAGACAGTGTGGTTAGCCTAACAAGCCTAGATAACATTGGCGAAGCGAACCTTACCCCTGCAAAGGGAGGCTCTTAGGAGCAAAGTATTGTGCGTACAGGGTTGCAATACTCGAAGCGGTAACTGTCCCGTTGAAAGTACATTACAAAAGTACACCGAGTAAAGCAATCCCAAGGCGGCAATACTCCACGGGGAATAAATTCCTCTGTGTCGTTTTTCCTCTCAGGTCTGAAGACGCTGAGTTTCCAAACTCCCACCTTTTTCTTATGACTTCCATCCTTGTTAAACCGTCTTCGTCTCGACCGATTAATACCCCAACTGTTCATCGCCTCTCAAATGGTTTAACCATTGTGGCTGAACAGTTACCTGTGGATGCTGTCAATCTCAATGTTTGGATTAATATCGGTTCGGCGATTGAATCCAATGATATCAACGGGATGGCGCATTTTTTAGAACATATCGTTTTTAAAGGCACACCCCATCTCCAGTTGGGAGAATTTGAACAAAAAATTGAACAACGGGGTGCTGTAACGAATGCAGCCACCAGCCAAGACTATACCCATTACTACATTACCACTGCCCCTCAAGACTTGGCGGATTTAGCTCCTTTACAGTTTGATGTGGTTCTCAATGCTAGTATTGCGGATGAGGCGTTTGAACGGGAACGATTTGTGGTGTTAGAAGAAATTCGTCGTTCTGAGGATAACCCCGGTAGGCGCTCTTTTCGCCAGTCCATGGAAATCGCCTTTGAGCAGCTTCCCTATCGTCGTCCGGTCTTGGGGCCAGCATCGGTAATTGAACAGTTACACCCTCAACAAATGCGAGATTTTCATCGCACCTGGTATCAGCCTCGTTCTATGACGGTCGCAGTGGTGGGAAATTTACCCGTTGATTCTCTGATTCAAACCGTAGAAGATGCCGTTACTTCAGTTTATCCCGGATCAATCAGTTCTGTCCTCCCAGAACGCAAACACTGGGCTCCTGAAGCCAGTTTTCAGAGCATTGTCCGTCAAGAAATTATTGATGATACGTTACAACAAGCTCGATTATTAATGCTGTGGCGTGTCCCCGGTTTAGAAGAACTGTCTGAAACTTACCCCTTAGATGTTTTAGCTTATATTTTAGGCCAAGGAAGAACCGCACGACTATTTCAAGATCTCCGGGAAAATCGAGGGTTAGTTTCGTCGATTTCTGCGAGTAATATGACTCAGCGTTTACAAGGGGTCTTTTATATTTCAGCCCGTTTACCCGTAGAAAATCTCACCGAGGTTGAAGCGATTCTGTGTGATCATATCTCTCAACTGCAAAACGAACCGATTACAGAAGAGGAAATGACAAAAGTTAGGACACAAGTGGCAAATCGGTTTATCTTTAGTAATGAAACACCAAGCGATCGCGCTGGATTATATGGCTATTATCAATCCTTAGTCGGGGATTTAACCGCAGGTCTGTATTATCCTGATCATATTCAAGCATTGAGTTCTACAGAAATTCAACAGGCAGCACAACAGTATTTATCGGCTCATGCTTATGGAATCGTCATCCTCAAACCTCCTGTTCATAGTACAGATTTAGAGGGATGATCAGGATATCTCTAAATTCTTCCCGAATATCGGTAAAATTGTCCTGACAACTTTGATGTCTGTCAGCACCCCGCTCTAAAGAGACGGGGCTTCATGCCTCCTCTTTGGATAGCTGACCAGCTATAGTCTTAATTGACTACGTTATCGGCAAGTGTTCAAGAACCCACCAATAGATGCGTAGCTAGTCTGTTGCTCTGGAACTTAAAAGTTAAACAGTTTTACGAGGGGTAAAACAGTGCTTTTGAGATAGTTACCGACCGATAACATTGGCGAAGCTAACTTCACCCTAGAAATAGGAGTGGGAGAAATCCCAAAAAAACCGGGAATCGGCAAATACAACAATTTTTGTCGGTTCCCAATCCAATATTCACGGGGAATAAATTCCCCTGAGTCGTGTTTCCTCTCAGGTCTGAAGACGCTGAGTTTCCACACTCCCATCCTACTTTTATGATGATTGAGTCAATGATGAGAACCAGCCAATATGAAACTACAGGATTTTATCGGTAAAAATACTCGATATGATATTAAAGCCATTGCTGAAGATGACGAACTCAGTCGTCAGATCCAAACTCAACTCATTGGGTTAGGTTTGCTTGATCCCCCAGCCGATGGCATTTTTGGCCCTAAATCAACAGCTTCATTACATCAATTCCAAAAGTTGATGGAGTGTGGTGAAGCGGGTTATCTGGGTACAATTACGGCGAAAAAGTTAATCGAAACAAAACGGGAACAGATTCCCGTTACCACCCCGATATTGAAAACCCTTAAAAGTACCGTTTTTAAGGTTAAACCGATTGCTTCTTCTCAACTAAATGACTCAGAAAAATTTTCGATTCCTGGCGGAAAAGAATTTGCTGTTTTAGCCTATGACCCCATTCGTGGACATTTACGAGTCGCTTTACGAAATGAGTCCTTTGGAGGATATTCGGTTTTATATATTTGGGGAGAACACGCCCAAATTTATGAAAATGGAAAACTGGTTTATCCTAAACCGATTCCATCCAGTTATCGTCTCAATGTTCCCTATAAATCTCAATTAGACAACTGGTTTAATCCCACGGGTTCCTGCAATGTTACTTCCATCTCAATGTGTTTGGAATATTTCAAAGCTCGTCGTAAAACCAGTTCGGGTCAACTGGAAGATGAACTTTATGAATATGCGATTAATAAAGGCTATAGTCGTCATGATCCTTATGATTTAGCTCGAATTGTTCGAGATTATGGTTGTCAGGATTATTTTACTGACAATGGAACTATAGACGATATTAAAGATTGGATTGCGGCTGGAAATCCGGCTGTTATTCATGGGTATTTTACGTCCTTTGGTCATATCATTGTTGTTGTGGGTTATGACGAATACGGGTTTATTGTTCATGACCCCTATGGGGAATGGTTCTCCTCTGGTTATCGCACTGATTTGAGTGGAGCTTATTTACATTATTCCTATCGCTTGATCACGCGAGTTTGCATCCCTGATGGCAATTTTTGGGTGCATTTTATTTCTAAGTAGTCTTGATCAATAGCTCAGAATTCCCCCTAATTCAGGGGGTTTTTTTACACTGTTTCCGTGATTCGGATTTGAGGATGTTAAATTTTCATACTTAAATCTAACCAAGTTGAACGGGTAATGGGGGCACTCGTTGAAATATAATCTACCCCGGTTTCTGCAACGGAATGAATCGTTTCTAAGGTAATATTTCCCGATGCTTCTATTTTAATACGAGGATTATTCTGACGAATTAGATTAACGGCTTCCTTCATTAATTCTAAAGACATATTATCTAACATAATAATATCTGCTTGATGCTCTAAGGCGATTTTTACCTGTTCTAAAGTTTCGGTTTCTACTTCAATTGTTAAAGGATAAGGCATTATTTCTCGAATTTGAGTGATCGCTTTTCCAATTCCACCCGCCGCCGCAATATGATTATCTTTAATCATAATTGCATCATCTAATCCCATGCGATGATTTTTTGCACCCCCCACTTGAATCGCATATTTTTCTAATACTCTTAATCCGGGTGTTGTTTTGCGCGTATCTACTAATTGACAAGGTAAATCTGCGATCGCTTCTACATATTTTCTCGTTGCTGTCGCTATTCCACTCAGTCGCATCGCTAAATTTAACGCCACTCGCTCACCCGTTAATAAGGCTTCTAAACTTCCTTCTAAAGTTGCAATTTTTGTCCCTTTTTCACAATATTCTCCATCCTGAATTAAAGGTGTAAATTGCATCTGATGATCTAAGAGTTGAAACACTCTCGCCGCTACGGATAACCCAGCAATTACACCCTTTTCTTTAACAATCCAATCCGCCGATTTTATCTGATTTCCAATTAATAATCCGGCGGTACTGCGATCGCCTCGTCCAATATCTTCTAATAACCATTGTTGCAATAAGGGATCTAAAATAATTCCAGGGGGTAATATCGCCTTCATATTCAATCTATTAGGAATCTCAAAATATCATATAATATCGATGCTCAAAGAAACCGGGTTTCTGTATAAACCCTGATTTCTTATCCCAAATCTTGAAAGAAACCCGGTTTCTGGATAGGGTAAAGGGGGTAAAAGAAACCGGGTTTCTGTATAAACCCTGATTTCTTATCCCAAATCTTGAAAGAAACCCGGTTTCTGGATAGGGTAAAAGGGGTAAAAGAAACCGGGTTTCTGTATAAACCCTGATTTCCTATCCCAAATCTTGAAAGAAACCCGGTTTCTGGATAGGGTAAAAGGGGTAAAAGAAACCGGGTTTCTGTATAAACCCTGATTTCCTATCCTAAATCTTGAAAGAAACCCGGTTTCTGGGGATGCTAAAATACAAAAGTCTGCTTCCGATTTATCACTGGAAGCAGACTTTTGTTTGATATTAACCTGGCACCGAGCTATTTTTCCAGGCGGCTACCCGCCAAGTATCTTCGCCGTATCAGCGTTTCACAGCCGAGTTCGAGATGGATCGGAGTGGTTCCACTGAGCCATAGACACCAGGAAAGCTTTACAAACTTTTAGGTGATGATTGAGGCGTTAGCAATTTTGCGTTTCGCTTGTTTCCCTCTCACAATTTACTAATGTACTCTGTTTCTCGATGAATGTCAACCCCTGTTTCAAAAAAAATTTTTGATCGAACTCACGTTAAAATATGAAACGCCTTGCTATGCGATCGCTTTGAAACTCTCCGGCGTAACTAAGCTAGTTGAAACGCCATTAAGGGAGACAAGAACCTCTTCACCAAAGGAGATTAACGTTCCTGTCGCCCCTTGAGTCATCGAGAGTTGCGCGAAAGTTAAACCTTCTGGCAATCCCAAGACATCAACCCCATTCTCAAAGTCAGTCACCACATCGCCACCACCACCAGAGCGCAAAACGAAAGTATCACTACCGGAATTACCCGTTAAGGTGTCATTACCTAAATCTCCGAAAAGGATATCGTTACCTGCGTCGCCATTAAGAACATCATTTCCCGCACCTCCAAAAACAGTATCGTCACCCCCTAGACCCGAAATCTGATCATCGTTGCGATTGCCATTGATCAGATCAGCCTCAGCCGAACCCGTTATGATATCATTCCCATCGAGCGATCGCAAACCACCCAACCGTCCCGCCAGCAATCCTGACGCCACTGTAAACACATTATCGTCATCATTCAAGTTAAAAAACTCCGAGGCGAGAGCCGTATCGCTGCGAACAGTCAAGTTTTGAATGCGCTCGTCTTCGGCTGCTGGCACATCCGCCTCATTGAACGAGCCAATCGCCGTCAGATAATCCGCCACTGCCTTTTGCTCCCGACCTGGGGTAGTAAAAGCCGAATCTGAGCCTGTCGCTGCGAGGCTGACCGGGTTAGAGGTCGCGGCAAAGTCTGGGAAAGGATAGCCATCGCCTCCCTCTGCCAAGAATTTCAGAGTGACAGTACGGAAAGAGCGGTTCGGGTCGCCGACTAACTGACCATTTTCTACCACAATATCCGTAACACTGCCCGATTCATCTCGTAGCGAGAGAGAACGCAGGCGCTGTCCTACGGGCAAAGCAGGATCGAAGCTAAACGCCATCCCCCCAACTTGTGGGAACTGACCCGGAGTTGCTCCGGTCGCTGTTTTCGCCAAACCATGCTCGATCACTTGTTGCAGTTGCGAGGCTGTTAGAGTCAGCACCGTTAACTCATTATTGAATCGCATCACGTTTTCAATATCGAGTTGGGAAACTTGTCCCGCTTCCTTCTTGGCAAGGGAATTAGCGGGCGGTGGGATTTTTTCACCCTCGCTACTAATAGCCCCGATGGAGTAGCGGATACTTCCCCCATTTTTAATTGAGATCACCACACTGGGATCGACTTGACGAGCGGCAAACAAATTAGCATCCGCGCCGAGATTACCTAGGTTGGTTTCTTGGGTGCGGACATCGCTAGTATCGCCGTTGAGAAAGACCTCGCTGCGACCAAAGATATTCCCGTCTTTTGGGGTAATTACCTTTTTGGCAAAATTTATGCCGGGTAACACTAGAGGGTGCGGGTCGGCGTTACCGGTTTCGATCACCCCAGTTTCGTCCGTAGCAAAGGCTCCACTAATATTGGGGTCAATGCTTGAGGGAATTAGAACCCCATTATCGTCGAAGTCGGCAACCAAGCGCCCCACATACTTATAGTTGCCCTTGGTATTGACAATGGCAACGGGTTGCCCGGTGGCGGAGGTTGTGAGGATTGGGTAGAGACCTCCAGAGGTATCTCCGACTCGTAGGCGGTCAGTAGCATCCGCTAAGATATCGCCCGATCCCCCCGCCACAATTACATCTACATCCCGCAGGCGAGAGGCAAGTTCCTGGTCAATACCCAGGTCTCTCATGTGAGACAACAGAACAATTTTGTTAACGCCCTGGGCGGTGAGGGCATCAATCGAAGGTTGAATGGTGGCCGCCAGAGCATCGATATCGTTAGGGTCTGAGGGGGATATACCCACATCGCCAGGAGACGAAAGGTTGCCCAGCAGAGGAGTTGTAGCCCCAACAATCCCGATGGGTTGCCCTTGCACGTCAATCACCGTGCTTTTGGCAATGCTGTTGGGTTGGGGGGGCTGTCCGTCAGGAACGACAAATTTTGCTAAATTACTGTCGGTGCTGAAGTCGAGGTTAGCACTCAGGAAGGGAAATGTGACACCGGGAAAGGTATAGGTTCCTGCTACAGTAGGGTCTGCGGGAATCAAAGAGGCGAGGATACCCGTACCGAGGCCGAATTCATGGCTGCCGAAGGTGGCGGCGTCAAAGAACATAGCATTGGCAAATGCAATATCGCCACGTCCTGCACCTTCTTTACTGATGATTGCGCGGAAGGCTGGATCGCTACTGGCGAAAAAAAACGGGCCGGGAATGTATAAATCTCCTGAAGTTAGAGCCAGGGTTTGTTCAGGAAATTGAGAACGCAGGGCGTTGATGACACTGGAAAAACGGGGGGCATCATCTAGGGATTCAATGCCTGCTTCTTGGTCGGATGTATGTAGAATTTGGAGAGTAAAAGTCATTATTTAAACTGGCAGTCATAGGGTGGTGATATTCACCATACCAGATCCATCTTGAGGTTTAGCTGTTTTGACGCTCTCAGGGCTAAAGTCACTGAGATTTTTTAATCAAAAAAATGACTTGCTCAGGCAGGATTCTTTAACCGGAGTAGAGGACTTATCTCCTAAAGCGCTATAGATCTTGAAAGAAACCTTGTTTCTGAAAGTGTTAAAAGACTAAAGCCTCCTTCCGATTTATCACTGGAAGAAGGCTTTAGTTGGATATTAACCTGGCACCGAGCTATTTTTCCAGGCGGCTACCCGCCAAGTATCTTCGCCGTATCAGCGTTTCACAGCCGAGTTCGAGATGGATCGGAGTGGTTCCACTGAGCCATAGGCACCAGGAAAGCTTTACAAACTTTTCGGTGATGATTGAGGCGTTAGCGGTTTTGCGTTTCGCTTGTTTTCCTCTCACAATTTACTAATCTACTCCCTTTCTCGATGAATGTCAACCCCTTTTTCAAAATTTTTTTTCTAGCCTCAACCTGAGCTACAACCTTAAAGCCTGAAACGGCTAGTTTAACGTTGAGTTAAATTGGCCATGATTATGGGGGTTGGTTTGGTTTTCAATCCTTATATGACAAAATTGTAGCAACAGAGCCGGATTGATTAGAATAATATTCTAATTGAGGAGATTTGATTATGCCAATTGATTTACCTTGGGCTTTAGCATTTGTGATTGTTTCTGGCTTAATTCCCGCCTTAAAAGCCATTTCAAATCCTTCTCTTTCTCCTACTTCCAACTCATCTCAACATTCTGCCTCTGTAATCGTAACTCAAAATTCAGGATTCACTGTGAGTGATGTTAAATTAGTGCGAGTTGGAGAAGGAACATTAATTCGTTATTCGATTGAGGGAAAGGTTAAAAATAATAGTACAACTTCAATGCGATCGCTGAAAGTTAACTATCGAGAATATCAACAACAGAATGATCAATTAGTCCCATTAGAAGCCGGAGAAGCAACCGTTAATCCCACAGAACTTAAACCGGGAGAAACGGGAATATTTGGTCGTGTGGTCAATAGTCCATTGGAAGTCATACTTATTGAAAGTTTAGTATCTCCTGATCATGGGGAAATTGCTGTTAACCAATGTTATGCTAATAATTTAGAACGGCGAGAAATATGCCGGAGGCAATTAAATCCTCAAGAAGTTTATCCGTTATTAAAATAACATTGGTTTGTTATTTTCAACCTAAAATAAACGGGCTTATATATCCCACTCCCGGAGGTTTAATAACTT
Source organism: Planktothrix mougeotii LEGE 06226 (assembly GCF_015207485.1). Classification (NCBI taxonomy): domain Bacteria; kingdom Bacillati; phylum Cyanobacteriota; class Cyanophyceae; order Oscillatoriales; family Microcoleaceae; genus Planktothrix; species Planktothrix mougeotii. Next base: position 78,587 of record NZ_JADEWU010000016.1, on the reverse strand, counting down.
GTAAATTCAGATCTGCTCCCGCTTCAAGACGGGCAAAACCCGGTTTCTAAGTTTTATGATAAAATTAGCAAAAATTTTAATTGTATCGACAGGCAAAAACAAAGAGAAAAGAGTGTTTTTTGACAAAACTAAGTTCCAGAAGTATCCGTAATTAGGGTAATGTTTTAAAAGTAAAACTTCAGCCAAACCGTAACGCCTGTTATTCATAGCATATTCGGGAGGATTACCTTCAGTTCTTAATTGTTCTGGTATTGGCAGCCAGTGACCCATAATTTTACCCTTTTCAAAAAACTTAGCTTGGATGTACAGCCCTAACAAGCGATCAGCAGTCCAAAACGGAATATATTTTAAAGGGCCTAATAGCTGAAAAGTTGTGACAACATCCTTCAGGGCTTCCTGAACTATCTGATTTTTCCATACCTTTTTATCAAAGTTTTCATGATGAGCACCATGATGATCTCTTCGACCTCTTAGCAATACTAAAAAATCAAACTTGTTGTCTAAAGGTGCTATGGGAATATCCCTCATCATAGATTTTATTTCGGCTTCAGAATAATTAGGCTCATCCTTTTTGGGTTCTTGATTATGTTTGCGAGTAATTCTGACCTTAACATCTTCGATTTTTGGTAATGGCTTCCATTCCTGAGTTATAGCAGGATCGCCAAAGGCAAAACCAGCTTGTTGAAGTCTAAAGTAATAACTATCTGGAAACCTCTCAAAATATTCTTCTGTAATTTTGACAATATTGGGGTGAAGATACTCATCACAATTAATCGATAAAACATAGGTTCCTGTAGCGTTCAAAAGTGCTGTTATTCTTTGAATCAGTTCCCCTTTTAAAGGATTTGTAATAATAAGTAAACGAGAATCGTTGATTGAAAGTGTGGAAACTCCAGGAGGATAAACAAGAATAAATTCGACACTCCCTTCAACTTTAAGCAGTTCTCTCAACCAGACTTCTGGAACCCCCCCTCGCATGGGAACAATGATAGAAAGCATTGGTTTGTTCATAATTGTCTACATCCTTTCAACTTGGTTTCTTCAACTTAACATAGGTTGCTATGAATTAAAAAATATATCACCTTACCATCTGTTTATTGACACTCTCAGGTCTGAAGACGCGCTCGTTTTCAAGCTCCGATCTTGGCTTTATAATTTGAGAAGGGTTGTCTGTAACTACCTGAAGTGACAAAAAAAGGATTAAAAAGCCCCTCACCATAAGGTCGAGGGGTTTAAGAAAAGATAGAATTAAACCAAATTAAGACTCAGCGCCTTGAGGTAACAATTCCCGGTCAGCAGGACTTTGGAACACCACCACTTGACCGTTTTCATCCACATCAACCACCGCAGTATCCCCTTCTTTGATCCGTCCAGACAGAATTTCTTCTGCTAAACTATCTTCGAGTAACCGCATAATGGCTCGACGCAGAGGACGCGCCCCATAACTGGGGTTGTAGCCTTCTTCTACTAACCGTTCTTTGAACTTGTCCGTCACTTCCAAGGTAATGCCTTTTTCGACCAAGCGTCCGAAGACTTCTTTTAACATGATCACGGCAATTTCCTTGACTTCTTCCTTATTCAACTGACGGAAGACAATAATTTCATCCAAACGGTTGAGGAACTCAGGACGGAAGTATTGTTTGAGTTCTTCATTCACTAAGTTGCGAATACGGTTATATTGAGCATCGTTTTCGTTTTCCGAGAACTCGAAGCCTAAACCACCGCCACCTTTTTCGATCACCTTCGATCCAATATTAGACGTCATGATGATCAAGGTATTCTTGAAGTCCACCGTCCGACCTTTAGCATCGGTCAAACGACCATCTTCTAAGATTTGCAGCAACATATTGAAGACGTCGGGGTGTGCTTTTTCAATTTCATCAAACAGCACCACCGTATAGGGACGCCGACGCACCGCTTCCGTTAGTTGTCCGCCTTCGTTGTATCCCACATAACCTGGAGGCGATCCAATTAACTTAGAAACGGTGTGACGTTCCATATATTCGGACATATCCAAGCGGATCATCGCTTCTTCTGACCCGAAGAAATAGGACGCTAACGCCTTGGTTAATTCGGTTTTACCCACCCCTGTAGGCCCAGAGAAGATAAAGCTGGCGATCGGTCGGTTGGGGTTCTTCAGACCCACACGGGCACGACGAATGGCACGAGACACGGCTTTAACGGCTTCATCCTGACCAATTAACCGTTGGTGCAGGGTTCCTTCCATATTCAGCAGTTTCTCGGACTCGGACTCGGTGAGTTTGTTTACCGGAACCCCTGTCCAACTGGCGACAATTTGGGCGATGTCTTCTTCGGTGACAATAGGGCTATCGTCTTCAGTGCGGGTGGTTTCGGATTTTTTCGTTTGGCTAATGGAACGAATTTGCGATTTAATTTCCATTTCCCGATCGCGCAATTCTCCCGCCCGATCAAAGTCTTGGGAACGTACCGCCTCGTCTTTTTCCTTCAGGACTTGGCGCAATTCCTTATCTAATTCCTTCGCTGCTGGAGGCAGTTGAGAATTGATTAAGCGCACCCGTGAACCCGCTTCATCAACTAAGTCAATGGCTTTATCCGGTAAATAGCGATCGCTAATATACCGATCCGAGAGCTTCGCAGCAGCTTCTAAGGCTTCATCGGAAATTTTCAGTTTATGGTGTTGCTCATAGCGTTCGCGCAACCCATAGAGAATTTCTATCGTTTCAGCAACGGACGGTTCACCCACCATCACCGGTTGGAACCGACGTTCTAAAGCCGCATCTCGTTCAATGTGTTTACGATATTCATCTAAGGTCGTCGCCCCGATGCACTGTAACTCACCTCTGGCTAGGGCGGGTTTGAGAATATTCGCCGCATCAATAGCCCCTTCTGCTGCACCTGCGCCAATTAAAGTATGAACTTCATCAATGACCAGGATGACATTACCCGCAGAGCGGATCTCATCCATGATTTTTTTCAGACGTTCTTCAAATTCCCCCCGATATTTGGTTCCAGCCACCAACAGACCAATATCTAAGGTGACAACCCGTTTTTCTTCTAAAATATCGGGAATATCATTCGTGGCAATGCGTTGGGCTAACCCTTCAGCAATAGCGGTTTTACCGACGCCGGGTTCCCCAATTAACACCGGGTTATTTTTCGTCCGCCGACCGAGAATTTGGATCACCCGTTCAATTTCTTTTTGGCGACCGACCACCGGATCGAGTTTGCCTTCGGAGGCCATTTGGGTTAAATTTGATCCAAACTCATCTAAAGTTGGGGTCTTGGTGCGGCTGTTACTGCCTCCGGCGGCAACTTCAGCCGTTTCACCCAACATCCGAATCACTTGAGTACGGACTTTCGAGAGGTCAACCCCAAGGTTTTCTAAGACTCTAGCCGCCACACCTTCCCCTTCCCGGATCAGACCGAGGAGAAGGTGTTCGGTGCCAATATAGTTATGCCCCAATTGGCGTGCTTCTTCCAGGGACAGTTCCAGCACTCGTTTGGCGCGAGGGGTAAAGGGAATTTCGACGGCGACAAACCCCGAACCTCGACCAATGATTTTTTCTACCTCGATCCGGGCATCTTTGAGATTGACTCCCATTGATTTTAGGACTTTGGCAGCAACACCTGTGCCTTCCCCGATCAGACCCAGGAGGATCTGTTCGGTTCCCACGAAGTTATGCCCCAGGCGACGTGCTTCCTCCTGGGCTAACATGATGACTTTAATGGCTTTTTCTGTGAAGCGTTCAAACATGGCTAATTCCCATCACCTGCTGCTTACCCGTTACGCTAATTTTAGCGTGAGACTTAATAACTTCCGAAAAATTAAAAAGTTGGCTAAAAAATGAAAGGGTTCATTTTGGCACTTTAATTTCTCGCGGTCGTGAGATTCTAGGTTGGCGTTGTTGTGTATCTCCTTCAACTGGGAATATTTGCCCAACTTGGAATTGACCTACAACTTACCCTAGAGATTACTATAAAATTGATTTTGCAGGATATTTCCTGCGATCTGAGCGTTTTTTATCAGGTTAGACACAACAACTGACTCAAGGGCGAGTCCAAATCCCTATTCCTCCTCTGGAAAAGCCAAGATCAGGATAGGGATCAAGACTTGAATAGAGACAGCTTACTCTAAATAGAATTTTGATTCTGTATAGAGGTTGTCTCTCTGCAAGCCTCAACTGTGTTGCAGCTAACGGGATCACTTTCGATTTTACTGATGGATTCTAGCACAATGCTCTGAGAACTGTGGAACAGGCATCTTGCCTGTTAACCTGTTAACCTGTTAACCTGTTAACCTGTTAACCTGTTAACCTGTCAACCTATTAACCTGTTAACCTATTAACCTGTTAACCTATTAACCTGTTAACCTCAAACCAATCTCTTGATACCACTGATGGAGAACTTGGGGAAAATGGGGACGATGAAGATCCCCTCGCCAAAGAATTAAAGCATCTTCTCCGGTATCTTGATAATAACCTTTACGACGTCCGGCTTCTTTAAAACCAAATTTCTGATATAAATTAATTGCCCGTTGATTAGAAACTTTAACTTCTAGGGTAGCCCGTTCGAGTTTTCGTTTCCAAGCGGATACTAATAATTGAAATAATAACGCTTCACCTAACCCTTTTCCCTGATAGTCTGGATCAATCGCTAAAATTGTGATATGTGCTTCTTCTAAGATTGCCCATAAACACCCAATTCCTATAATTTCATTACCCGAACTTACTGGATTTTTTAATTCTATTTTAGGCAATTTGAAATCTTCTACGATCGGTTGTGAATTTTCGGTTTCATTAACTTGTTTCCAAATCATTAAATCACTATTAGGGCTATCAATTTCTCGTTGATACCCATCTATTGTCCAAAGTCCGCCTAAACAGCGTTGATCGAGTTCGACAACAGCAGAAAGTTGATCATCGGTTAAAAGTTGTAATTCTAAATATTGTTTTCCCATTTAAACTAATATCTTCTAATTCAGCTTATATACTAGATTAACTTATGATTAAACTAAAGGACGGGTAACAATCGTATAGCCTTGTAAAATCTTCAGGGCTATAAGCGTTATCAGTATTAATTTTAATTTTAACTAATTTGCGATCATCCATCGCCATCAATCAAAAAGCTATCAACAGAAGTTAGGAAATAAGTGTGAGATTGCTGAGGATTATTAACAGATTTTATCAATTTCATCTGTACTAAAGAGTTTCCAGAGATCTTCTCTGTACTGGTTTTGAATCACTTCAATAGTCTGAATAGCCTCTCCTACATATATCGGGGGCGTTACAAGCAAAGATTCTATACGATTAGTTATGTCAGGAATATAACGAAGTAAATCAATTATAAGTTCTGCTTGTGATTCTGCATTATTTTGATTAAGCTGGTAAAGGACAAGAAAAATACGTGTCAGTGAAAAGTCATCAATTTGAGCAATTTTATCTTTTACTGCTTGCTTAAGCTTTTCAGAAACTCTTGGGAAATACCATGAAAGTCTGTAACCTGCATCTGCAATATCTGCATCTGTACTACTTAAGCTAAGAAAAACTTCTATTAGCTCGTACCATGTCTGTTCTTTGTTACCACCTATTTCAATATTAGGTACATAAAGTTTGGCTTTTTTGTTTTTGGGTTGAACTAATTCTCGAAGTTGCGAAAGGGTTCGTCTTTGGGAGATATACTTAAAAATAGTTGGCTGTATCTGTGAAGTTATATTATCAGGTGTGAATGCTGTTTTATCTGAATAGTTAACAATTAGTGAATAAGGGCCATTAACTATTCTTGTATCGGTTGAGTAGCCAGTGAGATCAAGCCAGATGGCTTTCTCATAATCAGGACTAAAAACAATACCAATTACAGGAAAGCTACATCTAGCCCAGTAAGCAAAATGATCTTGATCTGCTTTGAATGTAAATTTGTTTCCACTCTTGTCAATGAAAGAACAACCACTTTTAATTTGAACACCTGCCATTACTCCAGTAGCTTCCCCATCTTCAACAAGCTCTATAAAACCATCAATTCCTACATCATCAACAGAAGTAGGTCTAAATATAGTCCGTGCTTTAGCGCATATTCTAATAACTTCAGCAACACCTAACTTTTCCTTGTGAGATGAGTCTAATTTACGAGTCAATGATTTTCTCCCAATTCATTAGCCAATAACTTATATAAAAAAATTCCTTAACTATATTATTAGTATTACAATTTTACTATAAAATCATTGCTGATCGCTATTCTTCTTCTCTGCAACTGGTAAGGGGGACAACTTTACGGTAAAATCAGATCCATAGAAGTGTTAATATAGTATTTCCTGTGCAAAATTCTGGACTGCAATACCTATCTGCATCAACGGATGCCACTGAAACGCGATCGCCTAATCAACATCTACTTCCTCTGACGGCGAAAGTCAATCCCCAAGATCACTTAGAAATTGGCGGTTGTGATGTTACCGCTTTAGTTGAACAATTTGGCACACCCCTTTATATTGTCGATGAAACCACCCTACGAAGTGCTTGTCAACAATACCGGGATGCCTTCAAACGTCATTATCCGGGTGAATCTTTAGTTTTGTATGCCTCCAAAGCCTGGAATTGTTTAGCGATTTGTGCAATTGTGGCTTCTGAAGGATTAGGCATTGATGTGGTTTCAGGAGGCGAACTTTATACAGCTTTACAAGCAGGAGTTCCCCCAGAGAAAACTTACTTACATGGTAATAATAAATCCTTAGAAGAAATTCAATTAGCCATTGAAAGCGGGTGTACCGTTGTTGCGGATAATTGGTCAGATTTAAACATTCTGACTCAACTGAGTCAACAATCGATTGTTGATCATCCAATTCGGGTTATGATTCGGTTTACCCCAGGAATTGAATGTCATACCCATGAATATATTCGTACCGGACATTTAGATAGTAAATTTGGTTTTGATCCCGGTCAATTGGATGAAGTGTTTCAATTTATCAGTCAACAACCGGGTTTAGTTTGTATTGGAGTTCATGCTCATATTGGTTCACAAATTTTTGAATTACAACCCCACGAAGATTTAGGGGCTGTTATTATTGATACATTGACTAAAGCTAATCAATATGGTTTAAGTATCTCAGAAGTTAATATTGGTGGGGGTTTAGGAATTTGCTATACGGAGTCAGACGATCCCCCTAGTATTGAAGATTGGGTAAAAATTGTTACTGAATCCGTGATCAAAGCCTGTGAACAAAAACAATATCCCCTACCGAGATTATTATGTGAACCCGGACGGTCAATCATTGGGTCTGCTTGCGTTACAGCTTATACCGTTGGTTCTCAAAAACAAGTCCCTGGAATTCGGACATATATTGCTGTAGATGGCGGTATGTCCGATAATCCCCGTCCCATTACCTATCAGTCCTTGTACCGAGTGGTATTGGCAAATCAAATGTCTGCACCCATGACTGAACCAGTCACCCTGGCAGGAAAACATTGTGAATCTGGGGATATTTTAATTAAGGATGCTCAACTGCCCAAAGTTGAATCTGGGGATATTCTCGTGGTCATGGCAACCGGAGCCTACAATTATAGTATGGCATCGAACTATAACCGACTGGCTAAACCTGCGGCGGTTTTAGTTAATAATGGCGATGCTAATATCATTATTGAACGAGAATCTTACCAAGATTTAATCAGTAAAGATCGACTTCCAGAACGGTTGACACTCAACCCTTAACGATTAACAGTTGACGATTGACGGTTGATACTTTAACAATCAAGAGTCAACCGTTAACCGCTAACAATTTAACTCTAAAATTTGATCATCATTTTCGATGAATACGGCGCCTATTCATGACAAAGCAAGGAATTCCTCCCTGGTTGATTCAAAGTCTTGATATTGGATTAGTTTTTGCCGTCGCTTATGTGGTGTTGGTCATCATTGGAGAACGCCGTACTCTATGGATGGTGCGAGGGTTTATTATTCTGATGTTGGCAACGGCTCTGAGTAACTGGGCTAATTTAAGGTTATTGTATATTGCCCTTAATAGTTTAGTTACAGGGTCAGCCGTAGCGATGGCAGTTATGTTACAGTCGGAATTCCGCCAATTCTTAGAACAATTGGGTCGGGGAGAAGTTTCGCAACTGTTTGGTCAAGGTCGCCGTGTGATTCCCGAACCCGATGGGGTAATTGATCAAATTGTAGAAGCGGTTAAAGAACTTTCCCAAAACCGCACAGGTGCATTAATTATTATTGAAACAGCCAGCCCCATTGATGAACGGGATTTTTCGGTTCCGGGGGTTAAACTGAATGCAGAAGTTTCCAGGGAACTGTTACAAACCATTTTTCAACCCAAAACCTTGCTCCATGATGGGGCGGTGTTAATTCGAGCCTCTCGAATTGCAGCCGCAGGAGTGATTTTACCCTTATCGGAACGGATGGCCTCTCGACAATTAGGAACTCGTCATCGAGCCGCCATGGGAATTACGGAACGAGTGGCAAAATGTATGTGTATTGTAGTGTCAGAAGAAACAGGCTCAATTTCTTTGGCGGAGAAAGGAGTCCTCAATCGACCCTTAACTAGCAGTAAACTGAAAGAGCTATTAGAAGCTCGGTCTTGGACATCCAATGATGACCGAACTGCGGCTTCAATTTCGATTACCCATTGGGGAAACCGCATTGGTTCCCAAGGAAGGGCTTTTGTGTCTGGCCTATTCCGTCCTCGTTCCAAAGCTTCTCGGGAGAAAAAATGAGTGCTAAAACAAGGGTTATATATGAATTACCCGCAGATTTAGACCAAAGCCGTTTGCCCAAACATATTGCTGTGATTATGGATGGCAATGGTCGTTGGGCGAAACGTCGGGGTTTACCGCGAACTATGGGCCATCGTCGAGGAGTGGATGCCCTCAAAGAAGCCTTACGTTGTTGTCGAGATTGGGGTGTGCAAGCCCTAACGGCTTATGCGTTTTCGACTGAAAATTGGGGTCGTCCGTTAGAAGAAGTGGATTTTTTGATGGCGTTGTTTGAGCGGGTTTTAATGCGAGAACTTCGGGAAATGATGGAAGAGGAAGTGCGAATTCAGTTTGTGGGAAATTTAACGGCACTTCCTCAGTCTCTACAGAAAAAAATAGAATATTCAATGGAGGAAACGAAAAATAATAAGGGTATTTTATTTACAATAGCAACTAATTATGGCGGACGACAAGAAATTTTAAGCGCTTGTCGAAAGATTGCAAATCAAGTAAAACAAGGGTTAATTCTCCCAGAAGATATTGATGAAACAGTGTTTGAACAACATTTATATACGGCGGGAATGTCTCACCCAGATTTGTTAATTCGCACCAGTGGAGAATTACGAATTAGTAATTTTTTATTATGGCAACTTGCCTATGCAGAAATTTATGTCACTAATACCCTTTGGCCGGATTTTGATCATACAGAATTGCATCTGGCGTTGTCTTCCTATCAAAAACGGGAACGTCGGTTCGGTAAAGTTTAAATCAGTTATCAGTTATCAGTTATAAGTTATCAGTTGAGAGGTTAGTTGGGTTGCAGAAGTTTTGGAGAGATTGGTGACGACAGAGGAAAAATTATTTTTGCACTTCTTAAAAATACTTGAATGAGGGATTACTATTGCGTCAGCAGTTATTAATGATTACCGTAATTAACTTATGCTTAATCGACAACAAATACTCATCGATAACTGATAACTGATAACTGATAACTGATAACTGATTATGGGCCAGCAAAAATAGCTGATTCGAGATCTCTGCGAGATAGGGAATACTTAAAGGAACGTTGAATATCTTGACCGTTGGTTGCTGCACCAATATAACGCACGGTAATTTGGTCAACATCTAACCACAAATCTGCTGTCCAATGGGGTTTTTTAATGTGCCAATAATGAAGCTCTTTACTATTTTGTTCGCTCCCATGAGAACGTAACCAGTCTTCAATATCAGGTAAGGGATGATTATATAAGGGTGTATCGGAACTGGGTAAAGTCATAAATGAAAGATAGGAGAGCCAATTACTACTACTAATTATTAATTATATCGTAAGCCTAAATCAATTGTACAACTGTTTTGATTCTAAATTGATTGTCAGGGCGAGGCAACCTCGCCCCTACCTGGAACAGAAATCTGTCAATTAATTATTATGTTGGGGTAATGATATAGGATCTTTTATCAATTAAAATTACAAAAAATAAATTATGGATCTGATTTTTTGATTTAATGAATTAAAAATAAATTCATAATCAAGGATAAATTCAGGTTAAAATAAATTAAAAACCCTGGAGGTTGAATGGGTTGAATGATGCCACCAGAACGAATTAAACCGATAAAAATTGCTAAGAATAAACACCCTATTAAACTCAGTCCCATCAGAAATAATGCAAAAATCTCTCCGGCGGAAAGGGGGCGGTCTGTTGGGTCTAAATAAGCAGAAGATTTAGGATAAGGATGGGTTTTAGATAAGGGTTGATTAAAATTAGTTGGAACCTGAATCACATGATATCGAGAATAACCAATTGTGAGATCATAAGATTGACGTCGTTGGGGGTTGCTTAAGGTGGCGTAAGCTTCGTTGAGGGTTTGAAATTTGGCCGTTGCGATCGCTTTTGATAATGTGGTTGTATCAGGATGGTAAAGTTTACTCAATTCCCGATAGGCGCGTCGAATTTCTATGGGGGTAGCACTAGGATGAACCCCTAAGAGCGTGTAATAGCTAGAATTGAGGGCGGGATGGTTTTCGGGTTGGGGTTGCTGTTGGGATGAAGTTCCTGGGGAAGTCACGGCTATCTACTCGACATCACATAAACAGTTCTTTTATTATATGGGATGTAGAAGACAGGAGACAGAAAATCACAAAATTGGTAGAGGAATTATCGGGAACGCCTATACAAATAGCATGATCAGATAGAAAATTACAACTCTTATTGAGGGTTGAAAGTATTTAAGCTATTGCCAATATAATCATCAAAGATTGCACCCCTACTAATGAGATCATCCTTGGCTGCTCCTGAAATCCCTAAATTTGATCTAAATTGAGCCTTTTTAACGATAGCTTCACTCAAGTTCGTAAGGCTTAAATTAGCGAGATTTAGAGAGGCAAAACACAAATTAGCCAAACTTAAATCGGCTTGAAACAAGTTTGCTCTCGTTAAGTTGGCTCGGCTAATATTACTTGCAACTAAATTTGTTTTTGTTAAGTTGGCTTCACTTAAATTCGCTCCCATCAAGTTAGTTTCGCTTAAGTTTGCTCCCATCAAATTTGTTTTATTTAAGTTGGCTCGACTGAGGTTGGCTCCACTTAAATTCGCATAACTTAAATCAGCTTCACTGAGATTTGCTCCCATCAAATAAGCTTCACTGAGATTAAGTCCACTGAGGTTGACTCCTTTTAAGTTGGCTTGACTTAAATAAACTTGATTCAGGTCAGTTTCGATTAAATTGGCATTTCCTAAATAGACTCCACTGAGGTAAGCTTTACTTAGGTCTGCGCCACTCAAATTCGTGTAGCTGAGATAGGCTTCACTCAAGTCGGCTTCTCTGAGGTTTGCTGCTTTTAAATTCGTGCGAATTAGATTAGAATTACTGAGGTTGGCTCCACTTAAATTCGCGTTTTCTAGGTTGGCTCCCATTAAGTTAACACCGCTTAAATTCCCTTGGCTTAAGTTGGCTTGACTCAGGTTGGCTTCAGTTAGGTTAACGCGACTTAAGTTGGCTTGACTTAGGTTAACATTTCTTAAGTCAGTTTTTGCCAAATTAAGACCCTTTAAATCAATACCCACTAAATCTTTTGTCAGGTCAATTCCGATGAGTTTCGCTAATTCTAATAAATGATCTGTGTTGGCATTAAAAAGGGTTTTAATATAGCTTTTTGCCTCTTCTTGAATCTGTTTGTCATTCATGGCTAAAACTCCATTATTTTTGAATTAGATTGGATTTTATCAATCCTTAATATAGGAGAATTCATTGTTATCATACCGAGCAAGATTAGGAGTGATAGTTGAGGAAAGAGAAGCTCTTCTCGGTTTTAGCAAGAAACACCAAGCTTTTCTTTGATAATGTTGAGGGTGTTTACCCGGTTGACTGTCCTTTGTTTCTGGTTTGTGTTTTTTTTTAATATAACATTATCTTCACTCATTTTAAAACGCCCTATCAAAATTTAAGAATTTTCAAATTTTTTTTAATAGAAGATGAAACTTGATTCTATATCAGCTATAATATAATCATAATAAGGTTAAACCCTCTTGGAATGTTGGGTGCGTCAGTGACAAACGCACACACCATTTCTCAATACCTAACACCCAACCCCTGACAACCAGATTATGAATTTCCTAGAGAGTATCAAAATGGCGACTACAACGCTATTAGCCAATAAAATGCGAAGTAGTTTAACCATGTTAGGAATTATTATTGGGAATGCCTCTGTTATTGCCATGATTGGTATTGGAGAAGGGGCTCAGAAATTTGTCAATAATCAAGTAAATTCCTTGGGGCCAAATGTTTTATTTGTGTTACCCGGAAGTCCAGAATCTCAACGTCGTCCGGTATTTCCCCCCCAAAATTTAGTCTTAGAAGATGCAAGAGCGATCGCCGAACAAGTGCCATCTGTTGAACAAGTGGCTCCGTCTTTGAATGGTAGTGAATTAATGACTTATCGCAGTAACAATGCTTCCGCGTCTGTCATAGGTACAACACCAGAATATTTATCAGTACGGAATTTTGATATTGCTAAAGGTCGATTTATTACGGATTTAGACTTAAAACGAAATGAACAAGTTGTGGCGTTAGGATCGGAATTAGCTCAACAATTATTTGGCAATGAAGACCCCATTGGTCAATCCGTTCGACTGCGAAATATGAGCTTACAAGTGGTGGGAGTCATGCAGCCCAAAGGCTCAAGTTTTGGCAGTAATGAAGATATGAATGCCTTTGTACCTTTAACTACAATGGCGAATCGAATTGTGGGGAATAAATCACCTTATGGAACTCAAGTGACGTTTATTTCCATTGCCATTGATGACCAAGATAATATGGCTGCGGCTCAATTCCAAATTGAAAATTTACTGCGGTTACGTCATAAAGTCATTGATGAAGATGATTTTACCGTTCGTAACCAAAAAGATTTAATGAATATTTTGGGAAGTATTGCTGGAGCTTTAACCATTTTGTTAGCAGCAACCGCCGCCATTTCTTTATTAGTGGGTGGGATTGGAATTATGAATATTATGCTGGTTTCGGTGACGGAAAGAACCCAAGAAATTGGTTTAAGAAAAGCCATCGGAGCCACCCAATCTGATATTTTAATTCAGTTTATGATTGAATCTGTCATTTTATCCGCCGCCGGGGGTTTAATTGGAACGTTGATTGGGGTAGGTGGCATTTTATTAGTGGGTGCATTAACTCCTTTAGAAGCCGGAATTTCTACCGTTGCCATTGTAACAGCCGTTAGCATCTCTGGGGGAATTGGATTATTTTTTGGTGTTGTTCCCGCCAAACAAGCGGCTCAACTTGACCCTATTGTTGCTTTAAGAAGTGTTTAAGTTGTCAATATTAAATTATGAAAACATCAATTTCCACCCAACCCGAAAATCAAAATTTACAACCCAAACCTGTTATTATTCATTTAGAAAATGTTACCAAAGTTTATGGCATGGGTGATATTCAAGTTCAGGCGTTAAAAGGGGTAACTTTAACGGTAGAACAAGGAGAATATTGTTCTATTATGGGGGCATCGGGTTCGGGAAAATCAACAGCAATGAATATCATTGGTTGTTTAGATCGTCCCTCCACAGGTTCCTATTATTTGGATGGGGTAAATGTGGCGAAAATGTCGGAAAATAATTTAGCCAAAATTAGAAATATTAAATTAGGATTTGTTTTCCAGCAATTCCATCTTTTACCCCAATTGAGTGCCTTAGATAATGTGATTTTACCGATGATGTATGCAGGAATTCCCGCCGCAGAACGTCGAGAACGAGCCCGGGAAGCGTTAATTCGAGTGGGGTTAGAAAATCGATTAAATAATAAACCCAATCAACTCTCAGGGGGTCAACAACAACGGGTCGCCATCGCTCGTGCAATTGTGAATCGTCCGGTGTTATTATTAGCAGATGAACCCACTGGAGCGTTAGATTCTCAAACGACTCAAGAAGTTATGGATATTTTTACAGAATTAAACGCCAGTGGAATGACCGTTGTAATGGTGACTCATGAACCCGATGTTGCCCGTCAAACTCGTCGCATTGTTTGGTTTAAAGATGGGGAAGTAATTCATTCCCATCTTAAGCCCAATGATTTACACAGTGCTATTTTTTAACTCCGATTTTTTTTGTTTTCAAAAGTAATCCTAACCCTAATCCAGTTAAAGCCAATACGGTACTGGGTTCAGGAACAGACTTAGAGCCAAATTCTTTTTCAATAGTTGCATAAGCAGCATCCGCTATCAATTTGTGACCTGCCGTTGTCGGGTGTAAATCATCCCAGAATAAGTATTCATTAGGATTAGTACATGGAACTGTTGGAACTTGGGGGTCTATGGGTGGCAAACAACGATCAGTAACATTTGTCAATCCGTATTTAGAGGGTTTTTTGATAACATCTTCAAACAAGTTATTAACATCAAATAGGGCAATATTAGAATTAAATAATGATTTATTTAATTCTTTAATTTTTGTTTTTAGTAAAGCATTATGATCTTTAACTGTCTGTTGTAAATCACCTGGATTACTACTTCCTAAAGGAGATTTACTTAAATCGGGTAAATTGCCAATTAAGAAATTTCTTGCACCCACACTATATAAAGTATTGATTGACCAAGATAAATTATTAACAACTTCTTCGGTATTGTCACTACCCGCATAAGTATAATCATTTCCTCCGGCCCAAATAATATACAAACCATTGGGATCTGCGGGTTTATTTTGTTGTGCATATAGGACTTGAGTTTGTACACCAGGTAGTCCAGTCAATGCAGGATTAAAGATATAAGCAATATTTTCAGTTCCTGTCGTTGCGCCACCAAAGGCATAGTTAACCCATTGACTTGAGGGACTTCCTGGGTTAAGTCCTAAATCCTCTGCTAAATAGTCTGTCCAAATGTCACCATTAGAGAAACGCCCTTGGTCATAATAGGGTGCTGGAGGAAATGCGCCACCCGTCAGATTATAAATATTACCCGGATCACTCAAACTATCCCCAAAAATGTTAATACTGCTAAATGTAGCGGCTTGTGCAGTATTGATTCCCGTAATTGTAAATGCAATACTTCCGCCAACGGAAAGAGCGAAGAAACAACTAGCAGTAGAAATATTCATCATGGTAGCCTGCACCTCAGATAGCCCGGTTTCATGTTTAACTAACATTCTATGCCCTGCTTCCTCCGTAATATCACGGGGGTTTTGTAAAGTTTAGGGAGCGCTATTGTAAAATTTTGGTAAACATCCAAAGATTTGACAGTCTTGGCTTTTCTGCCTGTCTTTGTCCCCTGTTGATAAATTCATGATCACTTCTGTACCCCAAGACTCGTAAAATAGTGAAGTTAAGACTTTGCTCCTGCAATTTGGGCAAAATTCAGTCCCCAGGAGTGAAATGCATGTTAACATCACCCCTATACAAAGCTGCATCATGGTATTGGCAAGCGAAATTAACTCGCCGTTGGAGAACTCTCAGTTTGATTTATCGGCGTATCTGACCCAACGGCAGACCCTGGTAGAACAGGCTTTAGATGCGTCTCTTCCTCTAACCTACCCTGAAAAAATCTATGAGGCGATGCGTTATTCCTTGCTGGCTGGAGGAAAACGTCTGCGACCGATTTTGTGCCTCGCCACTTGTGAGTTAGTCGGTGGGACGATAGAGATGGCCATGCCGACCGCTTGCGCGCTAGAAATGATTCATACCATGTCCTTGATTCATGATGATCTCCCCGCGATGGATAATGATGATTATCGTCGGGGAAAACTCACCAATCATAAGGTTTATGGAGAGGATATTGCCATTTTAGCCGGGGATGGTTTACTGAGTTATTCCTTTGAATTTGTTGCCACCCAAACTCCTAATGTTCCTGCCAATCAAGTGTTACAGGTCATTGCCCGTTTAGGTCGGGCGGTGGGAGCCGCAGGCTTAGTGGGGGGACAGGTCGTGGATTTAGACTCGGAAGGATTAACGGATGTTTCCGAAGAAACCCTGACGTATATTCATACTCATAAAACTGGGGCGTTATTAGAAGCTTGTGTCGTCTGTGGCGCAATTTTAGCAGGTGCAAGTGAAACCGATATTGAATGCTTATCTCGGTATGCGCGTAATATTGGTTTGGCGTTTCAGATTGTCGATGATATTCTCGATATTACCGCTACTCAGGAGGAACTCGGAAAAACCGCCGGGAAGGATTTAACCGCCCAAAAAGTGACCTATCCCAGTTTATGGGGAATAGAAGAATCCAAACGTCAAGCCCAGCAGTTAATTGCAGACGCAAAAGCGGAATTATCTCACTATGAAGACCGGGCAATTCCCTTGTTAGCGATCGCCGATTTTATCACTAATCGCACTCACTAAAGCTATTTTTTTCTAGTTTATGCAAGATTTTGCTCAAATCCTCGATAACCAAGTGTTATGGGTCGCCCTGTTAGCCTGTATTCTAGCTCAACTGTCTAAATTAGCATTTGAGTTAGTCCAACATGGCAAAATTAATTTGCGGGTGTTAGTGACAACGGGAGGAATGCCCAGTTCCCACTCCGCTTTTGTCGGGGCTTTAGCAACGGGAGTAGGCAAAACAATGGGATGGGGAAGTCCTGATTTTGCCATTGCTGTTGTTTTTGCAGTGATTGTGATGTATGATGCCGCTGGAGTTCGTCAAGCGGCGGGAAAACAAGCACGAATTTTAAATCAAATCATTGATGAAGTGTTTGAAGAACACAAACAGTTAAGTGAAGAAAGATTAATTGAATTATTAGGTCATACCCCATTTCAAGTGATTGTCGGTTTAGGATTAGGCATTGTCATTGGTTCGTTTGCTGAATTAAATTGGCCTTTGCATTTTATCCAAGCCTCTCTGTAGAAACATTGTCATCTAACTTTTCTAGGCATTATCACTCTTTATCTTTACTGTTCGGTGTTCGGTGTTCGGTGTTCCCTCCTAAAATTAAGGTTTAATTGCAGGACTAATTACTGTTACCCGATTACTATCGACTAACATTGACCAAAAGCCACGACTACTTAATTGTTTTAAGGTTGCTGTTGCTTTGTCAGAATTTGTTGTATATTCTACTAATAAATAAGGTCGTTGACCATAGGAAACTAAACCCACATCTCCACCAATAACTGTTCGTAATTGTAGGGCTAATTCGGGTTGATTAAAATAATCTACTAAAACTGCATAACCTGACCCCAAAGGTTGAGGATTATATCTCGTTAATTCTGGCTTAGAGGCAGAGGAGGGAGGGGTTTCTCGAACAACCGGAGTTGAGTTTGGACTGGGACGAGATACCGGGGTCGCCTCCTGTTTAACAACATAAGCGGGTAACTTAACTTTATCTTGCAGGTACGCCGCCCAATCTTCAGCCACCAGTTGATCATCAAACCCCCCTACCCTAGTCACTAAATTACTCAAATAGCGACACACTTCACTCTTGATATCATTCGGTAACGTGCGCTGCACCAATTTCTGTTCCTCAGAAGTGTTACTGACAATCAATAACAGATATTCTCCCGGTTTTGGTGCTGCACACGTTTCCTGAGCTAAACTGCTTCGAGTTGCTAGAGTCCAACTGCTGATCGTTAGAAGACTAAAAACGAGTATTGTGGACAACCCTTGAACACCATTTTGACGCATAAACAGGAGGTCTACCAAAACATTAATTAGGTTTAAAGCCCGTAAATTCTACTCAGGCTTTTATTGTAGTTATTTTAGTTTAACATATTGATATGAATAACTATTTCCCTCGGTTCATCGGGATGTTCTCCTTTCCCCATTTATCTTTTTCCAGTAGACAGGGTACAAGGTGATAGTATTGAAATCCACCGCCTCCTTTCCAGTTTACTGTTTTACTAATTCCCCCTTGATCTTCGCCATCAATGACTTTTTTAAGTCGGGGAATAATATGGGTATGGCAATGTTCTCCCAGTTCAATCATAATCCAACGTCTTCCCATTTTATGCGCGACTGCACCTGTTGTTCCTGAGCCTGCAAAGGAATCAAGAACAAGATCATTAGGATTAGTTGCTAAAGAAATAATACGCTGAATTAATTTTTCTGGTTTAGGAGTATCAAATGCCTTAATGTGATTAAATATAGTTTGTATTTCTGCTTTTGATGTTCGATTACTACCCACATCTGTATGATTCCAAATCGTTTCTGGCGGGCGAAAGGATTTAACATCTCCATAAATACGATAATAAGGAGACCAACCCTTTCTACTTTTAATCCACTCAATTAAATGTTGATCAGATTCAGTTCTCTCTTGACTCCATCGCCATCTCCCCTCACTGCCATCTTTTCTAATAGGAAAAACATCAGAAGCGTCTGGTGCAGTCAGTGGAAAAAATAAGGTCGGTCTAGCTTTTCTTGAATCATCTCCTCCCATTGCTCTAAGAGGTTTTAAATAATAAGGTCTTCCGGTTTCATCAACTTTATCATAATGTTTGGCTAAACCTTCTTCATTCACTGATATTTTATTAATGACAAACTTTGTTTTGTTTTTGGCAAAAACTAAAATATGGTCATGTCTTGTAGAAAAAAAATGTGCATCCATCCTAGGACTATCGGCTTTTTCCCATATAATATTTGAGATAAAATTAGGTCTTCCAAAAATTTCATCACATATCACTTTCAAATAATGGGCTTCATGATCATCAATCGTCATCCACAGCGATCCATCCTCTGATAATAAATGGCGAATAATCTCTAAGCGATCGCGCATTAAGCCAAGCCAAATCGAATGTTCTACGCCATCATCATAATGTTCAAAAGCTGATCCGGTATTGTAGGGCGGATCAATAAAAACACATTTAACTTTTCCTGCAAACTCTGACTCTAAAGCCTTGAGAGCTAACAAATTATCCCCAAAAATCAAGCGATTATCAAAACTCTCCTTTTCACTCATCCGATGAGTCGCATGATAGGATTTATCTGGATCTTCCAGCAAAATTCGCGGCTCCAACTTAGGGCGAATTTCTTTACCAATCCAAGTTAATTCTAATCTTTGCTTCTGACTCATATTTTGTAGTCACTACTATTTCTGTGTCACCGCTAAAAGTTGTTAGCTAACCCTGTGTTATATCAATAGGAAACCTTATTTTAATTTTTCAATATCACCATTGTTTTACTGATCATTTTATTCAACAGGAAATCACTGATGTACTGATTAACAGGCAAGATGCCTGTTCTACAAAAGTTGAAGAGCCGGATGCAGGGAAACGTTGACATCCGGTTTATCAGACTAGCCAGAGAGTCATCTTTCTGGCTTAGTTTAACTACTGTTCTCCAAGGGGTCAGATCTTAAAGAATGAAGCAACAGCTTTCATTTTATTAATCAGGGTCAACTATTGAATCCAGATTTTTAAGACGCCGTTGCCAAAGAAGCCAAAGCATCGGGAATACTAGCGGTTGGTGCTTGAAATTCTCCCGTGAGAACATACTCTAAACGCAATTTCAACCAAACCACCACTTGTTTATTCGTCGAAACAATGGCGACCGCAGGTTGAGGACATTTCTCTTTAACGGCTGCCATTTCTGGTGCTTCCAAAAACGCAGGCTGCTCCACTAACCAAAAATCAATTGCCTTTTCATTTTCCTGATAGTTGCGGGTGCGTTCCCGTAACACTTCTTCTAAGGGTTCTTCCTTAATCAAAAATTGGCGACTGGCTAAAACGTAGTAATAAGTCTGCATGGTTAATCATTGTAAATGCTGCAATGGGACGATTTGGGGGTTAGAGTTTCCCGTTTATCGCTTGTTTCATTTCTCGAACAGCCTGATCCAGGCCAACGAGAACTGCCCGACTTATTATTGTATGACCAATGTTGAGTTCTTCCATCCCTTCTATCGCCGCAACGGGGTAAACATTCCAATAAGTTAACCCGTGACCCGCATTTACCCGCAGTCCCGCTTCTAAGGCTAACTGACATCCAGTGGCTAAAATCTCTAATTCTCTGGCTTGGTCTTCCCCTTTCGCCTCCGCATAGCATCCCGTATGCAGTTCAATAAATTTCGCCTTAACTTGCGCTGAGGCTTCAATTTGTTGGGGGTTGGCATCAATAAACAAACTCACCGGAATTCCAGCACCCTGTAGAGTGTTAACAACATCGGTCATCCGAGGAATTTGTCCCGCAATATCTAACCCCCCTTCGGTGGTAATTTCTTCCCGACGTTCAGGAACTAAGGTAATATAGTCGGGTTTGATGTCCAATGCGATCGCTACCATTTCATCGGTCGCCGCCATTTCTAAATTCAGATGGGTTCTTACTGTTTGTCGCAATAATCGCACATCTCGATCTTGAATATGGCGTCGGTCTTCGCGTAAATGTACCGTAATGCCATCAGCCCCCGCTAATTCAGCAATAATAGCCGCCGCAACGGGATCGGGTTCAACGGTGCGACGGGCTTGGCGAATGGTCGCAATATGATCAATATTGACTCCTAAAGTCGGCAATTGTCTTTTCTCCTTGTTGTTATACCGTCTTTCACCTTGCCAAACAATTCAACTCAGGTCAAGTCTATAGTGCTACTTGAAGAGGGAACAGGGAATTACGAATTACGAATTACGAATTGGGAATTGGGAATTGGGAATGAGTTTGCTGGATTTAGAAATGTCAAACACTGTAATGCGTAGTGCTATATTATTTTGGGGAAAAAGTATCTTATATAAAATCCTGAAATTGATACTACAGATAATCGTCTAAATCCCCTGTAGAGACGTTGCATGGCTAGTAGAGACGCGCCAAAAGCCTACGGCATGGCTCCGCCCCGGCGCGTCTCTACAGGGGACAGATGCGTAGCAAACATTTAAAGATTTCATATTAATTAATCATGCCAGTTCAAAATGAATCGAATTTGACTGACTACATCTGGTGCTTTAAAAGGTTTAGTAATAATTCCAGCGATCGCTAATTGAGCAAACTGATTCCGATCACTTGCTTGTGCTTTAGCCGTCAGCAAAATAGTAGGAATTGACCGAATGATAGGATTAGATTGCATTTGATTAAAAGCAGTAATCCCATCCATTTCAGGTATCATCACATCCAGCAAAATCGCATCTAGGGGTTCAGTTTCAGCCAGAGCAATACCAGCTTGACAAGACTCTGCAACGACTGTTTCCCAGGAAGCAATCACTCGAAATGCAACCGGGAGGACTTGACGAATTCCAGGTTCATCATCAATCAATAAAATCCGTTTCTTTACCATCTTGATCACCCTCTAAAATGGGTAAAGTGAAATAAAAACAACTCCCTTTTCCGATTTCTAAGTTGCTTTCTGCCCAGATTCGTCCTCCATGTTGTTCAATAATACTCCGGCAAATTGCTAATCCTAAACCTGTTCCGCCTTTTGAGCGCGAATCAGAAGCATCCAATTGCTGAAATCGTTCAAAAATACTTTCTAACTGATGACTGGGAATGCCACACCCTTGATCCTGAATCATAAACTGTAAACAGGTGACAGGAGATAAATCATCCACAGACATAGAAGAAAACCTCTCTACCTGAATTTTAATAATCGAATCGCAAGGAGAGAAACGAATCGCATTACTCAGTAAATTAGTTAGAACTTGGATAAGACGATCCGGATCAGCCTGAATTGGATAGGAGACCACAGACACCTCAAACTGAATATCGGATTGATTTGCCAAGTCCTTCATTTGGTTGATGGCAGTCTGAATCAGATCCCTAGGGTAACAAGACTGTTTTTCAATGTGAACCTTACCGGATTCAAGCCGTTCTAAATCGAGGATATCATTCACCAAACGCACCAAGCGATCAACTCCTTCGGCCGTTACATGAATCATCCCTTGTCCGTCTTCCGATGTCGGATCAACCCATTGTTGATCGAGTAAACTCAAAGCAACTTGCATAGAAGTTAGGGGAGTCCGCAGTTCATGACTAACAATAGAGACAAACTCACTTTTGAGTCGCTCCAATTTATGCTGTTCGGTAATATCTTTACCAATCCCAATAATACCAATTACTCTGGTATTTAAGTAAGAACTTATTGGATTTCCAGTTGTATCTTGCAGAACGGTATTATCCCAGACAATGATTCGTTCTTCCCCAGATTTGGTGATAATTCTATTCTGATAATGGGAATAAGGAACGCGCTGCTCCAGTAAATCAACAAAATGGGCTCGTGATACTTGCCATTCTTCAGGAACCACAAAGGTTTTAAACCACTCTTGACCGATAACTTCTGACTCTTTGTAACCTGTAACTTGCAAGAAAAAAGGGTTGACATACTCCACCACCCCTTGAGCATCCAATCCCACCACCATCAGTTGTACCTGATCTAACAGACTTCGCCATCTTCGATTCGATTCTTGCAAGGTGGCTTCTACTCGTTTGCGATCAGTTACATCCAGTACCGTGCCAAATAACAAAATCGGTTCCCCTCGCTCATTAAAAATCCCAGGTTCTCCCCTCGCTTCGATGTAGCGTATCTCTCCATCTGGACGAATAATTCGCAAATCAAATTCATAAGGCTCCCCTCTGACTGATGCGTTAAGCATGGCTTGATAAATGTCTAAATCATCAGGATGGATATATTTATCTCGCTTTTGGGCATCCGGTACAGCACTGTTGGGATCAAGTCCGTGAATGCGATAGATTTCCTCAGACCAGATAATCTTTTCATCGTCTTGCTGCCATTGCCAACTGCCCACATGGGCAATTCTCTGGGCAGTCCGCAGATTAAATTCACTCTGCCGCAATGCCTCAATGACTTGTTTATACTCAGTGATTTCTAGGACAATACCACCCACCGCAATCACATCACCCGCAGTGCTGGAAATCGGAAAAAAAGAGTTGATGCAATGTCGTAAAACCCCCGGTTGACTGGGTACATAACCCGATATTTCTAAATTTGAGATCGGCTGTTTTGTTTCAATGAGAGTTTGCAGTAAAGGTGTTAGGGTCGGGGCAAGTTCGGGTAACAAATCGGGTAATAATTGACCCAAATGATCCGGAATAGAATACCCGTTGATGTCTGCTAAGACTTGATTAATATGGAGGAATCGTAAGTTTTTGTCAACGATGAATAATCCCACGTTAGACTGAGTTGCCGCATTAAAAAAGCCTGCAAACAATTGCTCTGATTGGATCAGTTCTTGATGGGGTAGTTCAGATGACTGCAAGACCCCGGACTTTTGCTTCAGCATAGCTACCTCGGCTCTCAGGGCTTGCAACTCTTCAATTAATTCGGTTTTGGTCTTGGCATCATCGTCCATCCTGACGTTCTCCTTCATACCCCTATCAATTTTAAGGGGTTTAGGACTGATACCAATCTGATCCAGTCTAACAATTAGAACAGGGTTAGCTGTTTGTTCATATTCTCAAAACTATTTTAAATGCTTGCGTTTGCGCTTACTCCCCTAAAACGATATAATAGAGGGAGTTATAACCTTAAAATAAGCTATTTGAGGTAATCAAATATTAGGCATGACTTTAGAACAAGTAATTCAACAAGCAAAACAACTTTCCGCTTTGGAAAAAATGCGTTTAATTCAAGCGATCGCACCCGATGTTGAAAAAGAATTAATTCCAACTGAAATTAAACCTCGCCGTTCTTTATGGGGAATTTGTGCTGATTTAGGACAAGCTCCCTCAGCAGAAGATATTGATCAAGTTCGTCAGGAGATAGGGTTAGGCTTTGAGAGAGAGGATATATAATGTTAAAGGCGATCGCTGATACTCATACTATTATTTGGTATATTTTCGCTGATTCTCGTCTTTCACAAACAGCGCGCTCAACAATTGATAATCTTGCGGCTAATGGTGATTGGGTAGGATTTTCTATGATTACTATTGTTGAAATTATTTATTTGATAGAGAAGCAAAGAATACCGAATGAAACCTTAAATAAACTATTAACCGAAATTAATAAAGATACTTCTGTATTAAATCCTATTGTTCTTGATCAAAATATTGCTCTAATTTTAGCACAAGTTAGTCGAGATGAAATTCCTGATTTACCAGATCGGCTAATTGCTGCTACTGCGCTTTACTATAACATCCCCATTATTAGCCGAGATAGTAAAATAAAATCTTCTAGTTTAGTAACAATTTGGTAAGCTGGTAGGATGAGTAAGCGAACAGCACACTCACCAAACGTTATGGTTTGTTGCAATTCAACTCTTACAAGAAATATGTAATAGCAATAACATGACTGATTACTACTTCAGTCTTTGGCTACGTCGAATACGATTGCAAACTTGAGTTGAGAGTTCTTCTGGTACAATGGGCTTGGCTAAATAGTCATCTGCACCACAGGCAAACACCTGTTGTACGGTCTGGCGATCCGTTTGAACGGTCAGAATTAGAATGGGTAACCAACTCCATTGTGCTGTTTCTCGAATAAGTTGGCAGATCTCTAATCCATTGATCTCAGGCATATTAATATCTAAAATTAACAAATTGGGCTGAACCTTTTCTAAGGTTTCCCAAATTTTTGTTGGTTTTTCTAAGGTAGTAACTTGAATTCCCTCATTTTCAAGAATTTGTTTAACTAAGATGAGAATTGTGGCATCATCATCAACTGCCATGATCCGGATCGGCTGAGTATCTAAAAGCAAATCCTGGGAAGAATTGAGTTGAGTAAAAGTATTTTCTTCATGAACACAATTAATGGGTTGTTGTTCTAACTCTAGCCGTAAAGTTGTGACTAATTGAGTTAGGGAATAGGTATTTTTTAGATTTAGAGTATGATTCTCTAATAGGATTTCGATTGCCTTAGCGATATAAGAAGCGGCTTCAAAACCAAAGGTAGCAACTGTACCTGCAAGCTGATGAGCACTTTTTTGGGCGGTTTGTAGTTGATTTTGATCGAGGATTTGAGATTGCAAACTGGTTACAGTTTGTTCTAATGTTTGAAGGTGATTAAACACTCCTTCTCGAATATTTTGCCAAATTTGAGCGATCGCATCTTCTAATTCTTTTCCTTGCTCCGCAGACAAAGCAGAACGAGAGGACGAATCCTGTAAAAAACTGGGATTAATTCGATAACCATGTCCATACAAAGTTTCAATTAAATCTTCTGCTCCCACAGCTTTTAATTTATTGCGAATGCGACGAATATGGGATTTTACAGTATCTTCCGTAGGCAGTTTATCCAATGACCAAAGATGATCAACAATATCCATTCGGCTAAAAACACGACAAGGATGGCGTATAAATAATTCTATTAATAAATATTCTTTGCGACTAAAGGGTAAAACTTGCCCCTGATAAGTAATTTGTCGCATTTCAGGATTGAGACGAATATCTCCACAGGAAAAAATGATTGTTGATTGTTCTGTTAATCGACGAGAAAATACTCGAATTCGAGCCAGCAACTCTTGGATATCAAAGGGTTTTATTAAGTAATCATCGGCTCCGCTATCCAATCCAATTAGTTTATCGGTCATGGAATCCTTTGCTGTCATCAGCATAACCGGAACTTGTAGATTCTGTTCTCGTAAGCGACGACATAAACTAATCCCATCCAACTTCGGCAATATAATATCTAGTAGAACTAAATCATAAGAAATGATATTCATCATCTCCCAACCCATTTCACCGTCAGTTGAAACATCCAAAATATAATTGTGTTTACTGAGAACGGCACTCAAGGCTTGAGCTAAATTATGGTCATCTTCAACCAGTAGAATTCGCATATTATCCCGAAGCTTCACTTTTATTAAATAGGAATTAATAAAAATTTCCTATTCAGATTCGGGATTGGTATAGGGATCAATATTGGGGTCTTTAACGGGTTCAGGATGAGGATTGGTATAGGGTTCTAAGTTAGGGTCTGCCTTAAAATTGGGATCAGGATTGGTATAGGGATCGATATTTGGATCTTCGACTTCTTCAGGATGGGGATTGCTATAAGGCTCTGTATTGGGATCTACATTGGGTTGAGGATGATTAGAAGTAGACATTAGCTTATAACCTCATGAATTTTAGATAGATCTTTTCTTCAAATCAGCGTCTAAATAGTAAATTTTCCTCTAGGAAATTCACTTTTTTCAACTAATCTGTAAGCAAGTCTTATATTCTATCAGGCAAAAGTAACAAAGTGGTGACAATTCAAGAGGTATTTTCTTTGAGTTTAGCTGATCAACAAGATACAAGATTACTGGCACAATAGAAATCAATAATGCACAAGAAGATGACAATAACATTAGAATTACTACGAGGATTTTGTTATGCCTTATGCCTTTGAACAACTGCGATTTCACTTTATTGAACAGACCGTTCGCCAGGTTTGGCATCAAGGGAATGCCGAAGATGGAGTGGTTCATGCCATCCGTAGTCAATTGCAGCAGGAGTTAACGGATGATGAACATTTAGCCCTACAGGATCACGTCAACTTCCTTTGCAACGAAACCGAAAAGCTATTACGCAGCCGCATTCCCCATGATATTGCGCCTAGGGAGACTGCGATCGAATTGTGGGGATATCAGCAAATTCAACCCTTAACGCCCAATCTCTACATCCATCATAACCAACCCACCCAGCAGGATTTTGAACAGCATTTTCAACTTCCCCCTGGAGAAGTCTGGGCGTGGAATGTGGTTTATACCACCACTGGCCCCTATTACGGCGTGCAGACCAATACAGAAGGAACACCCGTAACCCATTATCAGGATTTAGGGTCAGCATCGTTTTTGTTGGATCTAGCAGCAACGTTAAAGTCGTTCCCCGGATGTGAAGTATTGGGGGATCTCACCTGGGATAATATAGATGGTTTTACCCTGGAATTTGATGAATGTAAGGCAATCTATGAAACACTACAAAATCAGAACGATGCTCTTAAAACCGCCCTCAATTCCTTAATTGAGGAAAACCCAACCTTTAATCAGTCAGAACAGCTAATCGCCACTTTAATTTCCCCCTTAGAAAGTGCTTTAAACAATGGTATTGCTCAATTTAAACGGGGAAGAATGCTCTAGTTAGAAACAGGGGGCGCAGGGGGCGCAGACAATTTTTGCTGGTCTTCTAACTAATAATGGGTGATAGGTAACTGGTAAAAACCTCCTGTCTCCTTTGATAAATAAATACGGGCGGGAAAACCCCGCCCCTACAACTGATAACTGATTATGGCTGCTCAAGATTTCAAAGATTATTACGTCATCTTAGGGGTTGATAAAACAGCCGATCAGGACGCTATTAAGAAAGCCTATCGGAAACTGGCTCGTCAGTATCATCCTGATCTCAATCCCAATGATAAAAAGGCAGAAGAACGGTTTAAGGAAATTAACGAAGCCTACGAAGTTCTGTCCAATGAAGAAAACCGCAAGAAATATGACCAGTATGGACAATACTGGAAATATGCCCAGGAGGGAATGCCACCGACAGGGACAGGCGCGACCCAGTACGAGGATACGGACTTTGGACAATATGGGGATTTTAATGACTTTATTAATGAACTGTTGAATCGTTATGGTCAGGGCGATCGCCAAGGTCGTCGGGCTTATCGTTATTACACCAGCGATGGCTACCCAGAAGAGACAGACGAATTTGATCCGGGGTATCGTTCCCCCTATCATAGCTATGCGCCCCAACCTGACGTTGAAGCGGCAATTGTTCTAACCCTAGCGGAAGCCTTTGAAGGTGTGGTTAAACAGTTGCAACTCGAAGGAGAACCCTCATTTAAAGTCCGGGTTCCCCCTGGAGCCAAACCAGGTAGCCGGATTCGGATTAAAGGAAAAGGGCGAATGAATCCCTTTACCAAAGAACACGGCGATCTATATGTGACGATTGATCTGGCTCCCCATCCCTTCTTTAAGCTGGAC
Source organism: Planktothrix mougeotii LEGE 06226 (assembly GCF_015207485.1). NCBI lineage: Bacteria > Bacillati > Cyanobacteriota > Cyanophyceae > Oscillatoriales > Microcoleaceae > Planktothrix > Planktothrix mougeotii. The sequence continues at coordinate 50,661 of NZ_JADEWU010000016.1, read as the reverse complement.
GACCAAACGAATATTACCTGTGAAATTAATCTCGCCCCTGATGAAGCGGTATTAGGAACTGACCTTCAGGTTCCGACACCCGATGGACTGGTGACGATGAAAATTCCCCCCGGTGTAAAATCAGGACAGGTCTTAAGGTTGCGGGGTAAGGGATGGAAATTACTTAAAGGGGAGCGTACCGATCAACTGGTCAAACTGATGATTGTGGCTCCCAAGGAAAATGATTTAAGTGAGATTGAGCGCACCAGCTATGAAACGATTCGCGCTCATCGAACGTTTAATCCCCATGCCAATCTGGAGAATATTACGCTATGAACGAAGACATGATTGATTTAGTTTCCTCCGAATCTGCTACTGGGGAGGAGCGTTGCTATACCGTTGAACAGGTAGCCACTATGACGGCAGTTTCTGTGACGTTGGTACGTCGGTTAGTGGCTCTGAATGTGATTGAGGCGGAACAGGATCAGTTACCTGCCAGAGAAATTACTCGCCTGACCCAAATTTTACGACTGCGGCGAGATCTGAGCGTTAATTGGATTGGGGCGAGGATGGTGCTAGATATGAGTCAGGAAATAGCTCGCCTCAAGGCACTGTTACAAGCCTATGAATCCCACAGTACCCGTAACAATTTTGAGAAATGATGATTTTGCACGGTTTTGTCACTTTTTTGCCATAAACTCCAGTCAATTATGGTGATGATTCTCCTAATTTTGTCTATCTATCGAATGGACTAGCAAAATCATGTTTAATTTTTTTAACAAATTGAGTTTTGTAGCGATAGGAACAGTGTTACTTTTTCCTAGCCTTCCCATTCAAATCGCGTCAGCCTCTCCCAGTTTGGGAGATGGAATTATTTGTGTTGCCAAAGGCATGACGAATCAAGGTCATAAAATTTACTTTTATACCTCTGTCATCGATGACAATACGATGCAGAAGAAACAACCTGTTTCAGTCACCATCAATGAATCTATGAATGGAGAAATGCAGCCGGCTGGATTAGCCTCCACAGCCTATCAAGGGAACGATACTTTTAGTGGAAAATCTCAAGCTGGAAGTCCCATTAGTTTTAGTTTATTGGGTAACTATAGTGTAATTCAGATTCAGCATAGTGGTCAAACTTTTACTGGAATTTGTCACTAATATTAGGATGAATTACTGATTAATAATAGGCTAAATAATTTGAATGATGATCTTTGTGAAATTTATCATTAGGATGATCATTCAACTTCATTTCTTTAATCTTCGTTCCAAAAGCACTGAGTAAATCGGTCTTCCTCCCAATCCCTCAGCCGTAGCACTAGCCATAAAGCAACTCACTAAAATCGGCAAAATTAACTGATAATTAGCGGTCATTTCTAAGGTCAATAAAATTGCCGTTAGAGGTGCGCGGACGGTGGCGGAAACCAACGCTCCCATCCCAGTAATGGTTAAGACTTGATGATCAGGTAAAATCGTCGGAAACCAAAGATAAATTTGTTTACCAACCCCTAAAGAAAATAAAGTTGCAATGGAAAGCATGGGCGCAAAAATTCCACCTGGAGCGCCTGACCCATAGCACAGAATAGTCATTGCAAATCGAACCATAAATAATAATAAAAGAAAATCAGGAGGTTCTACATTATTAAACGACCAGATGATCATCTCTTCCCCACCGCCAGTTGTTGGGGCATAAAGCCAACTCATTAACCCAATAAAACCCCCCACAAATAGCCCCGTTAGTTGATAGGGAATGCCCCGCAAACTTGAAAAAAAATCTAAACTTTTAACTAAGAACGCATTAAAATAATACCCAATTATCCCAAAGGCAACTCCTAAAAGGGCAAAAATCCACAAGGAGGCGAGGGGTGGCGTTTCAAATTGAGTCAGTTTTAAAACAGGCCCAGTCCCCAAGATGAGTTGCTGTCCAATCGTTGCGGTAATACACGATAATGTTATGGCTCGATACGCATGAACTTGATCCTCAAACACGGGTTTAATTTCTTCAAACACAAACAGAATTCCCGCCAAAGGCGCGTTGAAAGCTGTTGCTAGTCCCGCTCCCGCGTTAGCCGCAACCAACACTCTCATTTGTTCGTGGGAAGCCGGAAACCAAGTGCTGACCATCTTGCCGATACTACCGCCCATCTGAATCGTTGGCCCTTCCCGTCCCATCACCATGCCACTACCCAGGATGAGAAGACCCGTAGCAAACTTAATCGGCAATACCCGTTGCCAAACTAGGGGTAAATGCCCCGATAGCATCCCTTCAATTTGGGGAATACCACTACCAGAGGTGTCGGTCGAAAAGCGTCGCATCAAGCCAAACCCCAGATAGACCATGACCCCTGATACAACAATCGAGATCATCGCTCCCTTTCCAGGCATCTGATCTAAAGAATGAATCCAACGCACCCGGTTGTCTAGGATTACGGAGACCAGAAACCGAAAGCTACCCCCAATCAATCCGGTCATTAATCCAGCTAGAGCCGCCCAAAATAGAATGGGGTTAAGTTTTCCTAGGATAGCTTTGAAAGGTCTGGATAAGAAAATCGAGTTCAGTGGGTTGATATTTTGAGGATTAGGTTTAGATTCCATAGCCGCAGGAATGACTTTAATGATCCGTTCAAGGGTAAATGGGAATGGGTTCCAATGGAATCAATTTTGCTAAACAATTAATGGACAACCCCGGAAAAGTTTACACAACAAAAGTGTCAAACTCGTGCAAGAAAAAGATGTCGTGGCTGAAGTTATGAAAATTAGATAGTGTGGCGTTAAGTATAAGGTAGGCAGTTCTTGAAAAAAATTGACTTAGGGGTGAAATTGACCTGAGTTTGTCACTTTTCTTTGTTAGAGTTGCAAGTGCTTTTAGAAGATATGTCTAAATCATTCAAAATATCAGTTTTGTCTCAACGTTCAACAAAGGAAAACTTAAATTATGGCAGCATTGACGGTCTGGAAATTTAATACGGCTGATGGTGCAGATAATGCCCTCAGTAAATTAGAAGACCTGCAAAAACAAGAACTGATTCAGGTTCTTGATGCGGCGATTGTCTCTTGGCCAGAGGGTCGCAAACGTCCTAAAACCTATCAGGCGATGGACACAACAGGAGCAGGAGCATTAGGGGGAGCATTCTGGGGAATGCTGTTTGGACTCATCTTCTTTATGCCTTTTCTGGGAATGGCAATGGGAGCCGCCATCGGTGCGCTTTCAGGTCATTTTACAGACTATGGAATTAATGACGACTTTATCAACGATGTCAAAAGCAAAGTTACAGAAGGAACTTCCGCCCTTTTCTTGCTGACGGGTCAAGTCACAATTGATAAGGTCGAAGACGCTTTTACGCCTGAAGAACGAGGCGAATTAATTCAATCTAACCTGACCCACGAGCAGGAAGCAAAACTCCGGGCAGACTTTGGTGTGGAGGAATAGTTCGGGCAGGCTAGTTTTTATACCAAAAAAACCGGGTTTCGAGTTCAGATTTTGTCAATACAATCGAGATTTTTTCGTCAGAAACCCGGTTTCTGTTTTAACGAATATTTAACGATATGAACGCTGAACAAAAGCGAGTTCAAGAAAATAGTGAATCACAAGTCTGGAGTCAATGGGGCCCTTATTTAAGCGAGCGCCAGTGGGGAACGGTACGAGAAGATTATTCACCTGATGGTAATGCCTGGGATTACTTTCCCCATGACCATGCTCGCTCTAGGGTTTACCGTTGGGGTGAAGACGGGTTAGGGGGATTTTGCGACGCTGCGGGTGAAATCTGCTTTGCCTTGGCATTCTGGAATGGGCAGGATTCTATTTTAAAAGAACGGTTGTTCGGGCTGACGAATGCTCAAGGCAATCATGGCGAAGATGTTAAAGAATATTACTTTTATGTAGACAATACTCCCAGTCATTCTTATATGCGCTGGGTGTATAAATATCCACAACAAGCTTATCCTTATACCGAATTAGTTAATGTTAATGCAGCCCGAACCCGACAAGAAGGGGAATATGAATTAATCGATACAGGCATCTTTAATGATGATCGCTATTTCGACATTACCGCAGAATATGCGAAAGCGACTCCAGACGATATTTGTATCCGAATTCATATTGTGAATCGAGGCAAAGAAACTGCCGAAATTGATGTTTTACCGACCCTTTGGTTTCGCAATACTTGGTCATGGACAGCCTCTAAACCGACTCAAAAACTAACAGCAACGAATGGGGGTATTAAACTTTATCATCCCAACTATGGGGACTATTGGCTATATTGCGATCGCATTTCCGGGAAGAGTCCCTCGCTTTTATTTACCGAAAATGAGACGAATTTTAAACGCTTATTTGGGGGCGAAAATCCAACGGCTTATGTCAAAGATGCCTTTCACACCTATCTAATTCAGGGTCAACCCGAAGCCGTGAACCCTGACCAAATGGGTACCAAATCCGCAGCCCACTATCATCTCACCCTGACAGGCGGAGAGCAAGTGACGCTGCAACTGCGATTTACCCATCAACTTCTTGAAACAGCTTTCGGCTCTGAATTTACAGCCACGTTTAGCCAACGGCAACAGGAAGCCGATCAGTTTTATACGAACTTATTTTCTGGGTTAACTGAGGATGATCGCACCATTCAGCGACAAGCGTTTGCAGCATTGTTGTGGAGTAAGCAGTTTTATAACTATGACGTCCATACCTGGCTACAGGGTGATTCTGGAGAACCTTCTCCTCCAGCCGAACGCTTGACGGGACGAAACAAAGAATGGCAAACGTTCTATAGTAAAGCGGTGATTTCGATGCCCGATAAATGGGAATATCCTTGGTTTGCCGCTTGGGATTGGTCGTTTCACTGCGTTGTCTTTGCCTTAATTGATCCTGGGTTTGCTAAACAACAATTACTCTTGTTATGCAGTGATCAATTTATCAGTTTACAGGGGCAAATTCCAGCTTATGAATGGTGTTTTAGTGATGTCAATCCTCCTGTACAAGCCTGGGCAGCTTGGAAGGTTTATCAATATGAAAAACAGAAAACTGGACAAGGCGATCGCAACTTTCTTGAACAGATGTTTCAGATGTTGCAAGCCAATTACTATTGGTGGCTAAATCGGGAAGACAAAGATCAAAAAAATCTATTTCAAGGTGGCTTCCTAGGGTTAGATAACATCACCATCTTTAACCGCAGTGCCGCGTTACCCACAGGAGGTTATCTGCAACAGTCCGATGGGACTGCCTGGATGGGGATGTTTTCTCTCAACATGATGATCATTGCCCTGGAGTTAGGCCATAGCGATCCCGTTTATCGCCAGACAGCCTTGAGTTTTTTGCGCCACTTCCTCAATATTGCCCAAGCCATGGATCGGGTCGGAGGCGATCATCATCTCAGCCTCTGGGACGAAACCGCAGGCTTTTTCTTTAGTGCATTAACGCTACCGGATGGGCAAGAAATTTCGCTCAAAATCTATTCCCTAGTCGGGTTAGCCCCATTACTGGCCGTTTGTACCCTGGAACCGGAAGTTCTCGAACAATTCCCCGACTTTCAAGCGGGGATGGAAAAATTGATCCAACGTCGTCCCGATTTAATCCAACATATTGCTTCCCTGAAGCTCAAAGGCAAGTCGGAACGACGGTTGGCTGCCATTGCCACACCGGAAGAACTCAAACGCATCCTCAAACATTTACTGGATGAATCGGAGTTTCTGTCTCCCTATGGGATTCGATCAGTATCACAATATCACCGACAGCATCCCTATCACTTAAATAACCAGGGACATGACTATGTAATCGACTATGAACCTGCCGAATCCACCACAGGGGAATTTGGAGGAAATTCTAACTGGCGTGGCCCGATCTGGTTTCCGATGAATTATTTACTGATTGAATCCATGCAGCGATATTACCGCTATCTGGGGGATGATTTTCGCGTGGAATGCCCGACGGGATCAGGCAATCTGATGACGTTGAAGGAAGTCGCCGAAGAACTATCGCAACGGCTGATTAACTTGTTTCGGAAGGGGGCAGAAGGTCGTCCGATATACGGTGACATCCCCCAATTCCAACACGATCCCCACTGGCGAGATTTACTTCGGTTTCATGAATATTTTCAGGGCGACAATGGCATCGGATTGGGAGCCAGTCAACAAGCGGGATGGACGGCACTGGTCGCCAAGTTGATTCAGGAGGTGAATGATAAAGCCTTTTATGACCAGCTTGGGCAAATGCTTTTGTTTTAGTCAATTTTCAGCAGATTAACCCTTGAAATCGCACAATTATCAGGATTGTCATTATGGCGCAAACATCATCAACCTCTCAACCTGTTCCTTCTGGAGCCCATCATCAGGTCTCTCGGTTTGTGATCATTGTTTCAGCGATCGCAGCAATTGGCGGACTCCTGTTTGGCTACGATACAGGGGTCATCTCAGGAGCGATTTTGTTCATTAAAGAGCAATTTCGCTTAGATTCCACCATGCAGGAATTTGTCGTCAGTTCGGTGCTGGTGGGTTCAGTGACCGGAGCGGCTTTAGGTGGACTACTGGGCGATCGCTTTGGACGGCGACACATGATTATTCTCGCAGGTGCCATTTTTGGTGTGGGTGCGTTGTTAACGGCTTTTACCCCTAACCTAACCATTTTAGTGATCGGACGGATTATTGTTGGGGTTGGGATTGGGATCGCGTCTTTTATCTCTCCGATGTACATTTCGGAAGTTGCACCCAAAAGTATTCGCGGTACGCTGGTTTTCCTGAATCAATTAGCGTTAACCCTGGGAATTTTGCTGTCTTATTGGGTCGATTACCTGTTTACTAATATGCCGGGGGGTTGGCGTCTGATGCTAGGGTTGGCAATTGTTCCCGCTTTAGCACTGGCTTTGGGAATGGCAAAAATGCCTGATAGTCCTCGTTGGTTAATCATGCGAAATCGCGGCGGACAGGCGCGCAAGGTGTTACATCAGATTCGCGGTACTCAAAATGTTGATGCTGAACTGGAAGAGATTCACAATAGCTTGGCAACGGAAGGGTCATCGCAATGGTCTGATTTGCTTAAACCTGCATTACGATTACCGTTGATGATTGGTATTGGGTTGGCGATCTTCCAGCAAGTTACCGGAATTAATACCGTAATTTACTATGCACCGACGATTATGGAATTTTCGGGTTTGAAATCGGCTGGGGCTTCAATTCTAGCAACAACGGGGGTCGGGGTGATTAACGTGCTGTTTACCATTGTTGGCTCTTGGTTTGTTGATCGAGCCGGACGGCGACCCTTACTTTTAACCAGTCTGATCGGGATGGCAATTTCTCTAGGTTTATTGGCAGTTTCCTTTCAATTGCCTCAACTGGCTTCGTCTCTGGGTGTTGCGGTTGTTGTGATTCTCATGCTGTATGTGGCATCCTTTGCCATTGGCTTAGGCCCTGTGTTCTGGCTGTTAATTTCTGAGATTTATCCCCTTAATATTCGCTCCAAAGCTATGAGCGTGGCGACGGTTGCCAACTGGGGCGCAAACCTAATCGTGGCGATTACGTTCCTCTCTATTGTCAACGCCTTGGGGCGTCCGGGTGCCTTCTGGCTCTATGCTGTACTTACCCTTGGTTCGGTGGTCTTTACCTATTTCCTAGTACCAGAAACCAAAGGTCGGACGCTGGAGCAAATTCAAGAAGAACTGAAAACCCATCATCTTCACTAATCAAATAGCCGATTCTGAACCTCTATTTAAAATGTTGTTGGGTTTTAGTCCTAAGCTTGATTACTAAAGCTCAACAACAAAAAATTGGATTATATAATCATTTTTTCAAGGATATTAATCTTAAACTTCAGATTAATTATTGTTTTTCATAACATACTCTTAATGGATACGCAACTTCTTAGTACATTTGCAGCTAGTTTATTTGCACTGCTCAATCCTTTGGGGATTTTGCCCCTTTTTATCAGTTACACTGCCAAAGAAAACAAAGCTGTACAAAAATGGCTTGCGATCTTACTTTCACTGACTGTATTAGGCTTGCTTCTGCTATTTTTATTGACGGGATCGTCTCTCCTTCGGTTCTTTGGCATTACTTTAGATTCATTCCGAATTGCTGGGGGGATTTTGCTGTTACTCATTGGGATTAACCTGGTGACAGGGAGTACGAAAGGTCAGGTACAAGATGTTACTGAACAGGACAATCAAAGTGATTTGGAGGAAGCGAAGTCTGTTTATCGTCATATTGTGATTCCCTTGGCCATGCCTCTGCTGGTGGGGCCAGGTGTAATCGCTAATGTGATTCTTTATGCTAATGAAGTTCAGGCTAATAAAGATGGATTGCAGATTATTGAATTGGCTGCTGTTTGTGTCTTTATTTCATCCATTGTCTGCGCCATTTTGCTTTCAGGGCAATGGTTACAACGAATATTAGGTAACGTGGGGTTAAGTATTGCGACTCGTATTTTAGGCTTACTGGTTGCTTCTATTGGGGTGCAATTTATTACGAGTGGATTAACTAGCATTCTTATTCATCAAATCGCCCCCCAACTGCGACTATGACATTAATACACATCTCCCAAAATTCCCGAATTTCTTCTATAATGTAGTATACTTGAAGTTAAGCTATATTTCAAGACTTGACAAAACTAGACGGTACAGTCTATCCTAATTTTAGGAGAAGACTATACGGTCTAGTTAATTAGCGTGAGGGTTTACTCATGGATATTATTTCTTTAACCATACTCTTAGGTGTAATTGTAGCGACAGATGAAATTCTCAATAATCAATTGAAAGTGTCAAAACGCTTATTAGATTGGTTAGATAGGCAAGAAACCCCCGAAAAAAAGTCTAATGAACTGACCCGCTAAACCCTGTTAACAGGCAAGATGCCTGTTCCACTTTTTTATGAAATCTATTTCTAAAGATAGATGTTAATAATTGAAAATTAATTCCAAAAAATCTCTTTTCTCCCTAGAAGTGTAATAGTCCTAATTAAAAACTTCAGAAATTCTAATCACTGACTTGAACAACACCGGTTAATTTTAGGTTCCTTTCATCGTAAGATTAAACTAGGGAACCGAATTTAAACTGTTGTGTCATTTTCAATATGTCTTATTATATTTCACCTCGCTTTCTGGATAAACTGGCTGTTCATATCACCAAAAATTTCTTACAATTACCTGGTGTCCGGGTTCCTCTAATATTAGGAATTCACGGACGCAAGGGAGAAGGAAAAACCTTTCAATGTGAATTAGTCTTTGAGAAAATGGGATTTGAACCCGTGATGATATCCGGCGGGGAATTAGAAAGTCCTGATGCGGGAGATCCAGCGCGATTAATTCGATTAAGATATCGGGAAGCCTCCGAACAAGTGAAAGTTCGGGGACAAATGTGTGCTTTATTTATTAATGATTTAGATGCGGGTGCTGGACGGTTTGATTCGGGAACTCAATATACTGTTAATACCCAATTAGTCAACGCCACATTAATGAATATTGCGGATAATCCGACTAATGTTCAATTACCCGGAAGTTATGATGAAACACCGTTAAATCGGATTCCCATTATTGTCACCGGAAATGATTTTTCAACGTTATACGCGCCCTTAATTCGAGATGGACGCATGGAAAAATTCTATTGGGAACCGACCAGAGAAGAACGCATTGGTGTGTTACGAGGTATTTTCCAAACCGATGAATTATCCCAACAAGATATTAGTCAATTAGTTGATACTTTCCCTGAACAATCCATTGACTTTTTTAGTGCGGTGCGATCGCGAATTTATGATGAACAAATTCGAGATTTTATTCATAAACAGGGAGTTGAACGTATTTCTAAACGGATTGTGAATAGTGCGGAAAAAGCTCCTGAATTCCAGAAACCCAACTTTAAATTACCCCATTTAATCGAAATGGGTCAACTGATGGTGGTGGAACAAAAACGGATTCAAGAAATGCGATTAGTGGAAGAATATAATCAATTTCGCACGTTTAATAGTCAATTTGGAGCTTCCCCCATTCCTCAAGAAAATCGTCAACAATGGTTAAATCCCATTCCCCATAGTCCCTATAATCCTATTATGCCTCCCCATAGTATTAATAGTACAGGGGCAACCGTAATGCAAGGAGATGCCAGTGGCAGTACATTAGTCAGTGGCGGAAAATTCGTTAGTACAACATTAGGAATAGAAGTCTTAGAACAAATTGATCAGATTATATCCAGTGGTTATCGAATTGGCTTAGAATACGCCGATAAACGTCGATTTAAAACCGGATCTTGGAATAGCTGCGGGTTAAATGGTAATCAATCAGAAGGGGATATTATTCAAGGAATTGAAACCTGTTTAATGGAACACCCCCAAGATTATATTCGTTTATTAGGAATTGACCCCATTGCTAAACGGCGAGTTGTAGAAATGATTATTCAAAAACCGCAATAAATTAGGGAATCAGGTTTTAGCTCAAAGTGGGAATTATCATTAGTTAAAAACAGACTATGCGGCTGGGGTGTCAAGTCTTATGAGTGCAATTTAGTATTTTGTTCTGAATGGGTATAAAGCCCCTTGAATCAAAGAAAAGAAATCACAGCTTAGGGGTGAAACTCCTCTTGAGGGAATATTCTCTAAGTTGTTATTTTCCTTTCTACTTTTTGAGCAGAATTTATTACGATCAAGGGACTCATAATGACAACACCACTAGAATTTTCAGCCCCAACAAACTTATCAGAAGTTAATTTAAAACCTCGTGGTAATGTTCATCCCAGTCCTAACGACTGGCGCGATCAAATCTTGTATTTTATGTTACCAGATCGCTTCAGTGATGGGGAAGAATCCAAACGTCCTCTGTTTGATCGCAATCATCCTGAAGACTGGAAAACCCTAGATAAAGCAGCCTGGATGAAAGCTGGAACCAAGTTTTCAGGGGGAACATTAAAAGGAATTGAAAGTAAATTAGATTACTTAAAAGAACTCGGTGTAACCACCCTGTGGGTCGGCCCCATTTGGAAACAAAGATGTGATTTACAAACCTATCACGGCTATGGAATTCAAAACTTTTTAGAAATAGATCCTCGGTTTGGAACCCGTCAAGATTTAAGAGATTTAGTTGATGCAGCCCATGAACGGGGAATGTATGTTTTACTCGATATTATTTATAATCACACCGGAAATAACTGGTTTTATCAAGACGAAAACGGTCAACCCATAGATACCCTTTCCTATCGCTATTCTCCGGCTCATCCGGTTGCAGGATGGCGTTCTCAAACTGGAGAGTGTATTGCTAATCCTGAGTCTATTGAAGATGGTGTTTGGCCGCAAGAGTTTCAAAATTGGGAGTGGTATACTCGCGCCGGAAAAATTGAACATTGGGACGCAGAGCCTTGGGAAAATCCCATGCACCCAGATGTTGAATTCCGTCGGGGTGACTTTTTTGAGTTAAAAGATCTTGACCTATCAAACAATGAAGTTTTATCAGCAGTTATTAAGGTTTATCAATATTGGATTGTCTTAAGTGATTGTGATGGATTCCGCATTGATACGGTTAAACATTTACCTTGGGAAGCGTCCCGTAGTTTTTGTGGAGCAATTCGGGAATATACTGAATCTATTGGTAAAGAAAACTTTTTACTGTTGGGAGAAGTAACGGGTGGTGCAACAACAGCCAAAACTTACCTCGATATTTTTGGCTTAAATTTAGATGCCATTTTAGATATTGGTGAACCGCCGAAAAAATTAATGGAATTGGTTAAAGGGTTTAGAAATCCTCAAGACTTTTTTAATCAATATGGTGGCGTTGATGAGTTAGGAAGTCATCGACTTGCTGGACAATATCACGTCTCAATTTTAGATGATCATGACATGGTGGGACGGGATGGTAAATATCGCGTTTCTGCTAATAATAATATTCCTGCTTGTTATGAACAAACTGCCCACACCGTCGGCGTTCAATTAACAACATTAGGCATTCCCTGCATTTATTACGGTACAGAACAAGCCTTTGACGGTACACAAAACCGCCATAATTCCAGCATAGAACCTGGGACGGAGTTCATGGATCGTTATATTCGGGAGGTGATGTTTGGAGGCTTATTTGGGGCGTTTGAAACCAGTTCCTGCCATTTCTTCGATCCCAATCATCCCACCTATTTACGAATTGCTGCGATCGCTCGTCTTCGAGATCAAAAATCCCCTGTTGGTTTAGCCCTGCGACGCGGGCGACAATATTTACGCGAAATTAGCGTTGATAGCGGTTCCTTTTTCTGGCCTACGTCCGGTCAAGTGGTGGGTTGGTCACGGATTTTGTTTACTCAGGAAGTGGTCATGGCTTTAAATACCAATGGCGTAGAAAGCCAAAGTGCTTACATTGGAGTTGATCCAAACCTTCATCCTGCGGGTTCTCAAATTACCGTTCTCTACAATAGTGCTTGGAATGATGATCAACTGCGTCATCCTCCCACCTCTGAAACCCTAACTGTTGAACTGTATCAAAATCGAACCGCCATTCATGTGAACTTACCCCCGGCGGGAATGGTAATTCTAGCGTAATCTTATCAACCTTAGTGAACTACCCACGCTTCTCTACGAGTAAGCGTGGGCTAATACTGAATATTCTAATTAATTCGCTTCAATCTAACGCACCACTCGGACTTCAATTCCAAGGCTAAGATTGCTCCATAATCTATCAGTTGTCAGAACAGGTTGATTAAGAGAAATTCCTAACGCTAGACAAGCGCGATCACCAAATGAAAGCCCAATTGATTTAGTTTTTGGTCGCAGCATTCCCGACTGTAATGCTTGTTCTTGATCAAAAGCTACAACCTCAAGATTTAGATGGGATAGAATCTGCTGAATAACGTTTTCATTTATTCCCGCTTCTGCTAACTTTGCTATCACTTCAGACAAGTTGACGGTACTGATGGCAGCATTGCCAATAAACCGCGAAATTTCTTCGCTACCTGTTTCTTGATTTAGTAAAGCTAAGACAGCAGAGGCATCTAAAACAACTTCACTCACCTGTCGCCTCCAAGAGTCGCTCCTGAATCAACTCTTCGGAAAGTTTTCTACTAGCAGGAATATATTGCCGGAAAAGAGCCTGAGCCTTTTGGACAGAAGTTTGGGTCTGATCTGGAATCGGTTGATCTTCTATAACGAGAACAGCATTATACTGACCTACTGGTATATCTACAGGAGAATCGACTAACAACTTGCCATTGCTTGTTATCGTTACTTTTAATCCGATAGTTCGCATCGTTAACTCTACTGATTCATTTAACTATTAATTATAATTAATAGTTAAATGAATGACTCACAATTTCAATGAAAAGCAAGCTCGATGAGATCACCCTTCCTTTTCAGACTGCGATGGCGTAGCCGCCGCCTGTCGGCATCGCTCTCCCTACAATGATCACGCTGAGAAACCGGATTTCTTAACAACAATTTCGGTTGAGATACAAAAACTGTCTGAGAAACCCGGTTTCTGGTTCACTTTTTCTAATTATTATTAAGAAAGTGCGATCTTATTATTAAGAAAGTGCGATCGCTCTTTTTTTAAGACTGCGATGGCGTAGCCGCCACCTGTCGGCATCGCTCTTCCTACAATGATCACGCTGAGAAACCGGGTTTCTTAACAACAATATCGGTTGAGATACAAAAACTGTCTGAGAAACCCGGTTTCTGGTTCACTTTTTCTAATTATTATTAAGAAAGTGTGATCGCTCTTTTTTCCGACTGCGATGGCGTAGCCGCCGCCTGTCGGCATCGCTCTCCCTACAATGATCACGCTGAGAAACCGGGTTTCTTAACAACAATATCGGTTGAGATACAAAAACTGTCTGAGAAACCCGGTTTCTGGTTCACTTTTTTTAATTATTATCAGAAAGTGCGATCGCTCTTTGCCCTCTTTACTACTTAATTAACCCCCATCCTATGAAGTTCTAATATCTCTTGATCAATTCTTTGCCATTGTTCTTCGGCTGCTTGGTTTGTAGGAATTCCATAAATGCTACAATCCATATATCTTGCTATACCTGCTGAGAAACTATTTCCTAAGTAAGCGTTCATACAAGTTTCTGCCCTATATTGATGCTCAGATACATCATCAATACTTCCAACATAAGCCCAACCCCCATTTTGGGGAGTGTAACATTGTTGGGTATCAGTATCACAGGCAATGGGTATATTGCCGATAGCCGTTTGTATAATCTCAGCCGTTGCTTTTTTGGGCAAGAAACAAGTTAAGCCTAGATAAAACAAGGGCAGTACAACTAAACTAAGAAGTTGTTTAGGTTGCATAAAATCACCTGATAGTTGTAGAATAAAAAGCTTTATATTTATTCAGAATAACAATAATTTTTTATTTAATCAATGACTAAAAACCTTGTCAAAAGAGGGATTTTTCCCAGTGACAAACCCCTCAAAAATCGGGAAATGTTGGGAAATGTTGGAAAATGTTGGGAAATATTTGATACAATACCCATAACTCTGACTTTACTCTACTCTATGAACCTTAAGGAAGTCTTAAAATAGCAAAATTATTTCAGCCGATTTACTGAATGCTCTACAATCTTTATTGCGACGCTGTTTAATCGAAAAACAAGGAAATTGCTATATTATTTTACTTAAACAATATTCAGCCGGAGGGTAAAACGAAGCTTAAACTACATTTTACACTATTTATTGAGTAGAGCCTGAATTAACTGTATTTTTTCAAGGGAATGGGGAATAGGAAATGGGCAAATAGCACCCTACTGCTGAAATAGGTTTTGGAATGGTTCTGTATTCTTCCAGCGATAGGTATTGAAGTCTCGATAGTCAACAGAAAGAATCCGACCGTGACCAAGTTCTTCAGCAAGAATGACTAAGGAAGCATCGGCTAAATCCATTGGTAAATCTCTATATTTCTGCATTAGTTGTTCGATCCGCAAACAATGACTTTGCTTGAGGTCAAATACTTGCAATATTCCTGTATGAATTTTGCGAATAAAAAGTTTTGGAGCATTTATACCTACTCTTTTTTGTAGTAGATAACAGGTTTCTGTAACTACACACCAAGTTGTGATAAATTTCTCGTTTTCTAATTTCTGAAATATGGTTTTTGCTGCTGGATGGGCTGAATCATTTTTATTAGCAAGAGTCAGCCAGAAGCCTGTGTCAACGATGATCATATTTTTCTTCCAGTTCACGACTCAAATAGGTTTTATAATTTCTCGATAAGTCGGGTTCTGCTTCTATACAACCGATGAAGTCTGACCAGTCTTGGGTTGTGCTTTCTGGAATTTCTTGCTGGTTTGGGAAGTAACTTTTTTTGAGGACACAGACAAGTTCAAAGATAACTTTTTGTGCATCGGGGGGAAGAGATGCTATGTCTTGCTGGATGGTATCTAGGTTGATCATATTTGTTAATTTTATCTTATTATTGGTTGTATCATATAGTTTTCAATCTTGCTCTAAATTCTTCTTAGATTCCTGTTCAAACCAATGAATTAACTGTTTAACCGTTAAATCTTGAATCGGAATATTTTCGGCTTTAGCAGCTTGTTTTAAAGGATTTAAGGATGCCATTAATAACTGAGTAAAAAAACTATCGAAATTAGCATCAAATTCAATATTTTCTTGAAAACTAGAATCATTTCTAACCCAATTCTGGACTTGTTCGGGTTTAATATTTTCAATAATAATGTCTTCGGTTTGAGAAATTTCCTTTAAACACCGTAACGCATAAATCGCTAACCGCGTTGAAAACTTTTCCTTAGAGGATAATAAGGCAGCATCGACCTGAATGGCTTCATCCTGAGTTAAAAATTCCATAGTTTTCTCGATTATTTAATATAACAGTTAGGACAAATACTAATGTAATAAACCAGATGATGAAACCTTTTCTTCCCTGTTCGGTGTTCGGTGTTCGGTGTTCCCTCCTATAATTAAATACCCACACCGATGTTCCCCATTCACAATCCAATGGGTTCTTTCTACGGTACAATCTTCTAAAATTGCCCCAAACATTTCTAACTCATGACCACAGACACTCGGAAATGATTCCGCTACATTAGAAATGGCACAATTATGTTCCGTTAAAATATAACGTTCTCGCGGAGTATCCCGTTGTTCTGATTCCACTAAATACCACTCAGCCATATACCCTTCTGTTTTCCGCAATTCTACTAATTTTTCTACCCGTTCTTTCAGCGAGCCCTTCCCCACTTTTTGTCGATATTCGATAGCTTTACGCTGCCATTGTTTCTGTAAAATTTGACTAACCTGTTCATGTCCGACGGTTTGCGCTAAAGTATCCAGAAAGGAAATCGCAAACTCATCATAACGGTTCGGAAAGCGTTCCCGTCCTTGAGTCGTCAATTCATAAACGTGCTGAGGTCGCCCCATCCCCACCTGAACCGAGTTATAGGCAATTAACCCCTCCAGTTCCAAATCTTTGAGATGGCGACGAATGGCTTGGGGACTAATCTCAAGGGTTTCCGCTAACTCCTGGGCCGTCGCCTGTCCCTGCTTGAGAAGGAGTTGCAGAATATCGTGTTTTGTGGACTGCTGCTGAGTGGTGGCCATCGTCTTAACAAAAATTTATAAATTTGGACTTTGACAATGCACTTGTTGTTAATGTAGCTTAAAATAGACTTAAGTAACAAACTTGTTGCTTAAGTCTATAGCCTACCACCCGTCTGTCATCCTTTGAGAACCATCGAACACTAAATTTAAAGCTATGAGTGCTTCCGTTAAAACCCTAGTCAACCAGCCGTATAAATACGGTTTCGTCACCGATATTGAGTCGGACACCATCCCCCGTGGACTCAGTGAGGATGTTGTCCGCCTGATTTCGGCTAAAAAAAATGAGCCGGAATTTATGCTCAACTTCCGTCTACGAGCCTATCGACAATGGCTGAAGATGGTAGAACCCACCTGGCCCCATGTCAACTATCCGCCCATTGACTATCAATCCATTATCTACTATTCCGCTCCCAAAGTTGAAAACAAAAAAGCAAGTTTAGAAGAAGTTGACCCGACTTTATTAGAAACCTTTGAGAAATTAGGCATTCCTTTAAGCGAACAGAAGCGTCTTTCTAATGTAGCCGTTGATGCGGTTTTTGATAGCGTTTCTATTGCGACAACTTTTAAAGAAAAATTAGCCGAAGACGGGGTAATTTTCTGTTCCATTTCTGAAGCCGTTAAGGAACATCCTGAACTGGTGGAAAAATATTTAGGAAGTGTAGTTCCCGTGAGCGATAATTTCTTCGCCGCGTTGAATTCTGCCGTTTTTAGTGATGGTTCATTTGTTTATATTCCCAAAGGTGTACAATGTCCGATGGATTTGTCTACCTATTTTCGGATTAATAACGGCGATTCGGGACAGTTTGAACGCACTTTAATTATTGCAGAAGAAGCCAGTTCTGTTACCTATTTAGAAGGCTGTACTGCTCCCATGTTTGATACCAATCAACTGCACGCCGCCGTTGTGGAATTAGTCGCGTTAGATAATGCGGAAATTAAATATTCTACGGTGCAAAATTGGTACGCCGGAGATGAAGAAGGCAAAGGCGGAATTTACAACTTTGTCACCAAACGGGGATTATGCAAAGGAGTGAATTCTAAGATTTCTTGGACACAGGTAGAAACCGGGTCTGCTATTACCTGGAAATATCCCAGTTGTGTGTTAGTTGGAGATAATTCAGTCGGTGAATTTTATTCCGTTGCGCTGACGAATAATAAACAACAGGCGGACACGGGAACCAAAATGATCCATATTGGCAAAAATACCCGCAGCACGATTATTTCTAAAGGAATTTCTGCTGGAAAATCCGCCAATAGTTATCGCGGGTTAGTCAAAATGGGGCCGAAAGCCGCAGGTGCAAGAAATTATTCTCAATGTGATTCTATGTTAATAGGAGATCGAGCTCAGGCGAATACTTTTCCCTATATTCAAGTGGAAAATAATAGCGCTAAAGTTGAACATGAAGCCTCTACTTCTAAAATAGGAGAAGACCAACTTTTCTATTTTGCACAACGGGGTATTTCTGCTGAAGATGCTGTCTCGATGATGATTAGCGGTTTCTGCAAAGATGTGTTCAATAAATTACCGATGGAATTTGCCGTCGAAGCTGATAAATTATTGAGCTTGAAATTAGAAGGTTCTGTAGGTTAATCTGTGATCAATTGTAGGGGCGAGGTTCCCTCGCCCATCCCCGTTATCAGTGCAAAAAATAAAACCCAGACTGCGTAAATCTCACAACTCACAACCATGATTAAAGAAAACAGCGAAATTATTCTATCCGTTAAGAATTTAACGGCTAATATTGACGATAAACAAATCCTTAAGGGGTTTAATTTAGAAATTAAAGCCGGAGAAATCCATGCCATTATGGGTTTAAATGGTTCGGGGAAAAGCACTTTTTCTAAGGTTTTAAGCGGACATCCGAGCTACGAAGTCACCGGAGGAGAAATTACCTTTTTAGGTCAAAATTTATTAGAATTAGAACCGGAAGAACGCGCCTTAGCTGGGATTTTCTTAGCCTTTCAATATCCCATTGAAATTCCGGGGGTGAGTAACTTAGACTTTTTGAGAGTTGCCTATAATGCTCATCAAAAACATAAAGGATTAGAAGAATTAGATGCTTTTGATTTTGATGAATTAGTGCGGGAAAAATTAGACATCGTGAAAATGCGCGATGAATTTTTAGAACGCAGTGTTAACGAAGGGTTTTCCGGGGGAGAGAAAAAACGCAATGAAATTTTACAAATGGCATTATTAGAACCGAAATTAGCCGTTTTAGATGAAACAGATTCGGGTTTAGATATTGATGCGTTGCGAATTGTTGCCAGTGGAGTTAATCACTTAACCAATGAGAATAACGCTTTATTAGTGATTACCCATTATCAACGGTTACTCGATTATATTGTGCCGGATTATGTTCATGTTGTGTCCGATGGACGTATTATTAAAACCGGGACAAAAGAACTCGCCTTAGAACTAGAAGACAAAGGCTATGATGATGTTGTTGCTTCGGCAATGGTGGGGGTTTAATGAACAATATTGCAATCCAACAAAAACGGGAAGTGTCCTATTTAAACCATCTGTTAGAACAAATTCAAAGCGGACTTTCTCAACCGTCTTCTCAAACTTCTTTTGCATCTGAAGTCACCCTTCAATTGCAAAATATTCGAGATCATGCCTTAACTTGGGTCAAAGAATTAGAAATCCCCACAAAACAAGATGAAGAATGGCGGTTTACTGATTTATCCCCGTTATTAGAATATCAATTTCAAGTCGCTCCTTTTGTTCAATTACAACCGGAAGCGATCGCCTCTTTAATTGTACCGGAAGCTGAACACAAACGGATTGTGTTTATTAATGGGATTTATGCTCCCCATCTTTCCGATTTGAAGGACATTCCCGACGGGGTTTTTATTGGAAATTTAGCACAACTTCCTGAAAAATTACAGGAACGTCTTCCCCACTATCTCAGTCAAAATTCAGGAAATCAAGACGTTTTTGCCACCCTAAATACCGCCGGGTTTAATGATGTTGCTGTTGTTTGGGTTGAAAAGAATAAAACCCTGGAAACCCCGATTCATTTATTATTTATTGGCTTACCCGATAACCGTCCGGTGATGAATCAACCCAGAGGATTAATTGTAGCAGAAGCCGGCAGTTCATCCACTGTTATTGAACATTATGCAACCGCCGAAGTATTCGGATGTTCTGACCGAGCAAAAGTGCAACCCTATTTTACGAATGCCGTCACCGAAATTTTCTTAGAAGAAAATGCCGAAGTCAACCATACAAGGCTACAACGGGGAGCAGGCACAGCATTTCATATTGGTAAAAATGTTGTTTTCCAATGTCGAAATAGTCGATATACTTGCCATGCCGTAAGTTTAGGTGCTAAACTATCTCGGCACAATTTAGACATTTATCAACGGGGAGAAGGAACAGAAACCACCCTCAACGGATTAACATTAATTGGTAGTGAACAGTTAGCCGATACCCACAGCGCCATGATGTTTAATCATCAACATGGGACATTTAATCACATCCATAAATGTATTATCGATCACAAGGCTCATGGCGTTTTTAATGGTAAAGTTTTTGTACCCCAAACTGCACAGTTTACCAATGCGAACCAACTGAGTCGAAATTTATTGCTATCTTCAAAAGGAAGAATAGACACCAAACCTCAGTTAGAAATTGTGGCGGATAATGTTAAATGTTCTCATGGTGTCACCGTCAGTCAATTAGAAGAAGATGAAGTCTTCTATTTACGGAGTCGGGGGTTAAGTGAAACCCTGAGTCGTCACCTGTTAATTGATGCTTTCGCGGCAGAAATTCTAGGCAAATTGCCCTCAGAAACGTTACAACAGGTTTTATCTCGTTGTGTTTCCTGTCGCACCGAGTTTAGTTAACCCCAGAAACCGGGTTTCTCATGAAAAAATTTACGTCAGACACCCGGTTTCTATATTAGCCCAAAATTAAATTTAAGGATATTTAAAATAATGCTAACTCAAGAAAAAACACTCGCTGAAACCGTCCGTCAAGATTTCCCGATTTTACACCAAGACATCAACGGTCAACCGTTAGTTTATTTAGATAATGCCGCCACGTCTCAGAAACCCTTAGCGGTCTTAAATGCCATTCAAGATTATTATCAACAATATAATTCTAATGTGCATCGGGGGGTTCATGCCTTAAGTGCAAAAGCAACGGATGCCTATGAAGCCGCACGGGTCAAAGTTGCTCAATTTATTAATGCTAAATCCTATCAAGAAATTGTCTATACCCGCAATGCCAGTGAAGCCATTAATTTAGTTGCCTATTCTTGGGGTTTAAATACTTTAAAAGCCGGGGATGAAATTATTCTCAGTGTCATGGAACATCATAGTAATTTAGTTCCTTGGCAAATGGTTGCCCAAAAAACCGGGGCTGTGATTAAGTTTGTGGAATTAACAGAAACTCAAGAATTTGATTTAGAACAGTTTAAAACCTTGATCTCAGACCGAACAAAATTAGTGGCTGTTGTGCATATTTCTAATACTTTGGGTTGCATTAATCCCATTGAAGAAATTACTCAAATTGCCCATAAATACGGTGCAAAAGTATTAATTGATGGTTGCCAAAGTGCGCCCCATACCCCCTTAGATGTGCAGAAAATAGATTGTGATTGGTTAGTGGCATCCGGTCATAAAATGTGTGCTCCAACGGGGATAGGCTTTTTATATGGCAAATTAGAAGTATTAGAAGCCATGCCACCCTTTTTTGGCGGTGGAGAAATGATTGCTGAGGTGTATTTAGATCACTTTACTGTCGGGGAATTACCCCATAAATTTGAAGCGGGAACTCCTGCTATTGGAGAAGCGATTGCATTAGGGGCCGCCGTCGATTATTTAATGTCAATTGGCATGGATAAAATCGCTGATTATGAACATGAATTAACCGCTTATTTGTATGAAAGATTGCGAGAAATTCCTGAATTAAAACTTTATGGCCCCCAGCCTAATGCCAAAGGCGAAGGAAGAGCCGCCTTAGCGTCTTTTAGTGTGGATGGAATTCATGCCAATGATTTATCAACGATGTTAGATGATGGGGGAGTTGCTATTCGTTCAGGACATCATTGCACCCAACCTTTACATCGTTATTTAGAGGTTAATGCTACGGCCAGAGCCAGTTTGTATTTCTACAATACAAAAGCAGAAATTGATGTATTTATTGTAGCCTTAAAAGATGCGATCGCATTTTTTAAACAAATGATGAATTAAAACAATCGTGCTTTGCGGTTAATATATTAGTCGCCCTTCATCCCCGTCCATTTTAGTGAGTATCGTGTCGAAAAATGTGACGGCGGCATTTTGGCGACATTTTCGGTAAACTTAATCCAAAAGAATCTAAGCATCAATGAAATCAACTATTTGGGAACTCGATTTTTATAGTCGCCCCCTGCGGGACGAAGAAGGTAAAAAAGTTTGGGAAGTCTTAATCTGTGAAACCCCGGTCAATATTGAAGATCGCGCTGAAACCCTGTTTCGCTACACCCAATTTTGTCCCAGTAACCAAGTTAACTCAATTTGGTTAAAAGAGGCGATTGAAACGGCGATCGCTCATGCTCCGACTTCACCCTCGCGGATTCGCTTTTTTCGCCGTCCCATGGCGAATATGATTTTCAAATCTTGTAAAGAATTAGCCATTCCTGCCTATGCGAGTCGGCGTACCTATGCCCTTTATCAATGGTTACAGGAACGCCTGGAAACCGTGTATCCGACCTTAGAAAATTATCAAGAAGGTACTAATCCTTCTGTTCAATTTGTTCCCTCTCAACCTCAACCCCTTCCTGATGCCTTGCAGGGGGATAAATGGGCGTTTGTAACCTTAGAAGCCAGTGCTTTTTCTGATATGTCAGAATGGGATATTAGTTTTGGGGAAGCCTTCGGATTATCAATGGTCGGTTTAGCGCCAGAAACCTTGATTCCAGGGTTTATTATTTACTCCTCTAGGGCGACTCCTTTAGCCGCTTGGATGTCAGGATTAGAATTAGCGTATTTACGATTAGATAGCGGTTCTCGTCCGAGTTTAATATTAGAAACGGGGGAAAGTGAAAGCTGGATTTTAGCTAATTTACCCAATGCCAAAACCCAAGAGGAAGCTAAAAATTTTGAACTCAGTAAAGAAAAGGCAAAAAATGTACATTTTTTAGCGGTTCAATCTAATCCCAATTCGGAATCCTTCGCCGGATTTTGGCTATTACAAGAACTAAAATTCTAATCTGTAGGGTGCGTCAGCCTAGTGCCCGCACCATCCCCCCAATTTAATGTTAAAATAAAATATAATTTCTCTTAAAATTAGGATGAAACCATGACAACTCTAGTTTCTATTCCTGAATTGACTCAAACCCCTCAATGGCAACCTGCCACTTGGGAAGATTATTTAGGTTATGTTAATAATCGTTCTTTAGAAACCGTTAATATTACTTTTGATCAAGGATATTTGTGGATTGATATGGGAAATGAAGGCATTAATCACTCTAATGTGAACGATTTATTGAGTTTTTTATTTTATGTTTGGTTTTCGCGGCAACCTGGGGTATTAGCAAATTCCTTTAGTGGTTGTGTGATCGAAAAACCCAACCAACGGGCGGCTTCACCGGATAAAGTGTTATATATTGGTGAAAATTCTCCCAAATGGCAAGAAGGCGAACCGCGCCGAATTAATTTAGAACAATGGCGAGTTCCTGATTTAGTTGGGGAAATTTCTGATACGACTTTAGCGATGGATTTAGATGAGAAAAAACAACTTTATGCCGCATTAGGAATTTCTGAATATTGGGTGATTGATATTCGAGGAAAACGGGCGATCGCTTTTCGCTTACAAGACAATGGTAAATACCAGGAAATTAACACATCTGTTGCTTTAAAGGGTTTACCGATGGCGTTATTAGAATTAACCTTAGAACAATTAGAAAAAACCAATAATTTTAACGCTGCATTTTGGTTTTCTCAACAAATTGTTGATTTACAAAATCCCTCTTAGAAACCCGGTTTCTTCAAGAAACCGGGTTTCTGACTAACTTTTTAATAACCGTAAACCACTTAAGGTGACTAATACCGTTGATCCTTCATGTCCAATCACCCCAATCGGCATATTAATAGAACCGAAAAAGTTAGAAATTAATAAAATTACAATAAATGAAAGCGCAAAGGCAATATTTTGTTTAATAATGCGATTAGCCCGACGACCCAGTTTAATCGCTTTTAATATCTTACCCAATTGATCCGTCATTAACACAATATCAGCCGTTTCTAACGCCACATCATTTCCCGCACCCCCCATGGCAATGCCCACATCTGCTAAGGCTAAAGCGGGAGCGTCATTAATGCCATCCCCTACCATTGCCACCCCTTGATAACGGGTTTTTAATTGTCGAACAATGGTTAATTTATCCTCTGGTAATAAGTTAGCATAAACCAAATCAATATTCAACTGTTTTGCCACACTATCTGCGGTTCTTTGATGATCTCCCGTCAGCATAACAACTTGTTCAATGCCAAACTTTTTCAAATTTTTAATTAAGGTTTTTGCCTCTAACCGCACGGTATCGGCTACCGCAATTAACCCTAAAGTTTGCTGATTTTTAGCAATCCAAACCACTGTTTTTCCATCGGTTTCTAAATGATCACTAATTTCTATTAACTCAGGATTAACCTGAATCTGATGTTGCTCAATCCATTCTAATTTGCCGATAAAAATCTGGTCGTCATCCACTTTTCCAATAATCCCTTCCCCGATTTGAGTAGCGACATTAACGGCGGTAATTCGAGGAATATTTTTTTCCACAGCAAATTTAGCAATAGCTTGTCCGATGGGATGTTCTGAAACGGATTCTACTGCGACCGCTAATTGTAATAATTCACTTTCTAAAACCCCAGCCGATGGAATAATATCGACAACTGTTAATTTTCCGGTTGTTAAGGTTCCCGTTTTATCAAAGGCGATGGCTTTTATGCGTCCAATTTTTTCTAATTGCGCCCCATTTTTAAATAAAATTCCATGTCTTGCCCCCGTAGCAATTCCTGATAATAATGCGGGCATAATAGAAGCCATTAACGCACAGGGAGAAGCCACGACTAAAAAAATTAAGGCCCGATAAATCGTAGTTTCCCAATCCCATCCCAGGAATAAAGGCGGTAAAATTCCTAATGCTAGACCCATTAAAACAATGACTTGAGCATAACTTCGTTCAAATTTTTCCATCCATTGCTGAGAGGGAGGAGCATCGGTTTGGGCTTGTTCTACTAAATGAATCACCCGTTGAATTAAACTACTTTCAGGAGGTTGATGAACTTTTAATTGCAGTGCCCCATTTCCATTTAAAGTTCCCGCAAAAACCTCATCTCCAACGGTTTTATCAACGGGAATGGATTCTCCGGTAATGGGAGCTTGATTCAGGGTACTATTCCCAGATATAATAACAGCATCAGTGGGAATCCGTTCGCCCGGTTTGACTAAAATAATATCTCCAATTTTTAATTGATGAATCGGAATTTTTTGTTCTTGTTGATCCTTAATAACAGTAGCCGTATCAGGGGTTAATTCCATTAATTTATGGATATTGCGTTCTGTTTGCTGCATGGCAATACTTTCTAAGGCACCACTAATGGCAAAAATTAAAATTAAAATTCCGCCATCAATCATTAAAAAATAATCTTGTTTCCAAACCCCTAAAATAGCGGCTCCTAAAGCCGCAACAATCATTAATAAATCGACATCAAATTGTTTCTCTTTAAGAAGTGTGCTTAACCCATCTTTGGCACTTTCATAACCCCCAATCACATAAGCAATGGGTAATACTAAAAATGCGAATCCGACCCAGCCGAATTGTAAGCAAACCCAACCCATTAAGACCAAAATGGCACAAACTATTGCTGCAATTGCTTCAGGATAGTGCTGGAAAAAGTCCCGCACAGAGACTAGGGAATTAGAACGTTGATTCATCACCGGAGAATAAAGACTGCTGTTCTTAGGATAAACCGTGACCAGGAATTTTGAATTTTAGATTTTTGAGTGCAGGTTACTCCTGAAGATAGGGGAAACCCCCTTCCCAAAAAAAATGAAAACGATTATCATTATAGTTAAGTCAAGTCCCATGCCAAGGGTGCTAGTTCGTGGCGGGTGCTTGGTAAAGTGAGCAAGAAGGTACATTGAGGACATCAACATGAGGTTGTGCGTTTATCCCCCAATGGTAATGCTATTATTGGGGATCGGTTTAATCAGTGGGTGTAACACCGTTTCTACACCTAAAAATTTGGCTGAAAATAACCCCTCACCCGCAACAAAAACATCAACGGAAACTGCTAATTCTGTAATAGATATTACGGTTAGTATTATGCCACAAAAATATTTTGTAGAAAAAATTGGGGGTAAGAATGTTCGAGTTAATGTGATGATTCCCCCAGGGGTTGATTTACATAATTATGAACCCAAACCTCAACAATTACAAGCCTTAAATGATGCCGAAGCTTATATTACCGTTGGTGTTGCCTTTGAAACCGCTTGGATGGATCGAATTAAAGCCGCGAATCAAACCATGTTAATCGTGGATTCAACTCAAGGAATTGAGAGGATTCCAATGGTGGAACATCACCATGAAGAAGGAGAAAGTCACGGGGTTGAAGAAACTTTAGATCCTCATATTTGGTTATCTCCTAAATTAGTTAAAATTCAAGCTCAAAATATTTATAATGGCTTAGTTAAAATTGATCCCAATCGTCAAGCTGAATATCAAGCTAACTTAAATCAGTTTATCACAGAAGTTGACCAACTCGATCAACAAATTAGCCAAAAATTAACCCCCCTCAAAAATCGTAAATTTATGGTATTTCATCCAGCTTGGGGTTATTTTGCCGCAGATTATAACTTGGAACAGGAAGCCATTGAAGTTGGGGGACAAGAACCCAGTGCTGCGGAGTTAGCAGATTTAATTTCTGAGGCTAAACAAGACAATATTAAAATTATTTTTACCCAACCTGAATTTAGTCCGCGTTCTGCGGAAACCTTAGCGAAAGAAATCGGGGGGAAGGTTATTTTTATTAGTGATTTAGATGAAAATTGGTCTGATAATTTATTAAAAGTTTCTGAAACCTTATCTCAAAGTTCAAACCCCTAATCATTTTAAAGTTAGCCATGATTTTACTTCCTAAATTTACCTTTGTACCCGTGTCAAATTCTCAAGATTTACCCCCAAACCCTTATCCAAAAAACGAAGTCATCCGTTTAAACCAAGTTTGGGCGGGTTATGATCCCCATGAACCTATTTTAGAAGAGATTAATTTAACGGTTCATGAATTAGATTTTTTAGGATTAATTGGCCCTAATGGAGGCGGGAAAACCACCTTAATTAAAGTGCTTTTAGGGTTACTTAAACCGTTAAAAGGAGAGGTTAAAATTATGGGTCGTTCCGTAATCCAAGGTCGGCGTTATTTAGGGTATGTTCCTCAAATTTTAGAGTTTGATCGCAATTTTCCCGTCCGGGTGGATGAAGTGGTAAGAATGGGACGGTTAGGAAAGCGTTCTTTATTCCAACCCTATACAAAAAAAGATGAAGAAATCGTGATTCAGGCTTTAGAAAAAGTAGAAATGTTAAACTTAAGAAATCGCCCCATTGGGGAATTATCGGGAGGACAACGACAACGGGTTTATATTGCCAGAGCCTTAGCCAGTGAACCGCAAATTTTACTCTTAGATGAACCTACGGCTAGTGTTGACCCTAAAATGTGCAGCAGTATTTATGAATTATTACTTAAACTGAATGAATATATGACAATTGTAATGATTACTCATGATATTAATACCATGTCTTCCTATGTTAAAACTATTGGCTGTTTAAATCGACGTTTACACTATCATGGAGAACAACAGATTACCCCGAAAATGTTAGAACAAACTTATCAAAATAGAGGGAATAGGGAATAGGGATAATACTTCTATTAATTATTTAATTCATCCGCTTTTTGTTGGGCTTGTTCTTGATTTTTACGATATAATATGGCGCGATCTTGGGCTATTTTATAACGTTCAAAATCAGGAGAGACTTCCGCCATTAAATCAGCAGCTTGTTGCCATTTTTGAGCAATTTCTAACCATTCTTGACGGGTATCCGCAACTTGTCCTTCGGCGACGGCTTCCATGGCAAGTTTTACGGCTTGGCTAAACTGTTCTGCTGAAGATAAAGGTTGTTGAGGGGAAGGAGACACTTCAACCTTGTATTTTCGGTGAGATTGTAAGGCGTTGAATAATTGAAATTGTAACTCGCTGTAGAGCCACAATCCTATTAATCCTAATAGTAAACTTACCCCAATACCTAAAATTAAACTCAGTGAAAATTGACGTTTTTCAGGCTTAGAATTTGAGGATAAATTGTTGACAATGGGTTGATTAGGGGGAGAACTTTGAGAGGGAATGGTGTTAAACCACCGGTTAAAAAGATTGGGTTTTTTGAGAATAATATCTTCTGACCAGAGTAACTGCTCTTCTGGATCTTGGCTAATGGTTTCTAACCAAAGTAATTGCTGTTCTTTCAAGATGCGACTATTAATTCGGACTCGGCGAATATTACGCGGAGAAATAGACTCCAAAATTTCACGAATTTTAGTGACAATGGTTGTTTTTTCTAAAGATTCAGGATTTTTCGCCTCACAAAGCAGTTGCAAAACATCATGGGTAAAAACAGCACGAGTTCTTACCCCTAAATCAGTCATTTGTTCATTAATTACTTGAATGATGGCTGCAACACGACCATTATGGGCTTGTTTAGCAATGTCATTCATAGCAGTTATCAGTTATCAGTTATCAGTTATCAGTTATCAGTTATCAGTGTAGAGACGTGCCATGGCGCGTCTGTACCAGTTATCAGTTATCAGTGTAGAGACGTGCCATGGCGCGTCTGTACCAGTTATCAGTTATCAGGGGAAGATTTAACAGTTTATATTAATAGTTGTTAGGTAAGAACTAAAAACGGATGACTGATGACTGATGAGAGATTATTTTTGAATAAACTCTCCTAATTTACGGGTGATGGTTTCAATTAATTCTGTTTTAGAATGACTGGGACTATCCATCTGGGTTTCCAAACGTTGAACCACTTCTGGAGGAAGATTCAGTAATTGCAATAATTTCTGATAAGCCGCTGCTTCTTCCGGGTTGATTTTAGGTTCATCGGGGGTACGAGCACTGGAGTTAATCACTTCATACCCTAAAACAAGTACCAGTTCGCGTTCGGCTTGAGTTTCGAGTTTGGGAATTAACTCGTCTAAGGGAATATTCTGCATTAAATAATCCCTTAATTCCTGTTGAAGTTGTTGCTGTTGTTGTTCCTGTTTGGCGAACAAACGGCTAAACTGATTCAACATCACGTCAACTTCTTCTGTTGCTAATTCTCCATCAGACCAAGCCATCGAGGTTACAACCCGCAATAGATTCATTTGACGGGGTGTAATTGAAGGAGGGGGAGGGACTTCCATCGCTGAACCTCTGAAATATTTCCCCCTATCATCTCATAAATTGTGATAAGGACACCCTAACCAGCCTTCAAAATTTCGTTTTTGTTGCGGGGTTGGTTGGCTAACAGAAACAATTTTGTAATAATTAGGACGGGGAGATGTCAACGTGGCTTGACAAGTTCGCAACAAATCTTGATGAAAAAAGGTTAATTCTACTGTATCGCCCGGTTTGCAATCTTTTAACCGTTCCTGGAATTGGTCAGAGGTGACTTTAAATCCATTAATGGCTAAAAGTTCATCCTGAATATCTAATCCTGCGGCTTCAGCCGGACTTCCGGTTTCCACAAACTTAATAATTTCTCTACCTTTTTCGGATGCAAGTTTGCAGCCTAAATAGGGAGTTTCATCGGTTGTTTCAGCAATTAATTGTAACCCAAAGGGTTCTAAATATTGATTGTAGGGAAGTTCATCCAGTCCATACAAATAGTTTTGGAAGAAATCGCTTAACGAGATTTCAGCAATAGATTCAATTACCTGTTCTAATTGTTCGGGAGTAAAACCAATTTCCGGTTGACCAAATTCTGACCACATTTGACGCATAACATCATCGAGCGATCGCTGATTTCCCTGTTTTTCTCTAATTAATAAATCCAGTAAAAATGATACCAATTCTCCTTTTAAATAATAAGAGATTTGATTATTATCACTATGGGGTTCGCGGCGATAAAGTTTAATCCAAGTATCCCAACTTGACTCACTTAAGGGTTGAACTAACCGCCCTGGAATAGTTTGTAACCGAGTAATATCTTTAGCGATCGCATTCAAAAAGCCTTTGACATCAAAAATTCCCGCTCGATAGGGAATCACCATATCATAATAGCTGGTTGTTCCTTCCGAAAACCACAACGAAGAAGTATAATTTTCCTGTTCATAATCAAATACTTCTAAAGCTTTGGGGCGAATTCGTTTCACATTCCATAAATGGAAAAATTCATGGGCGACTAACTGCATAAACCGATTATATTTATCAGTATTGCGAAACCCAAAACGAGAATAAATTAACGAACAAGACTCTTTATGTTCTAACCCGCCAAACCCTTGATTATAAAGATGCAATAAAAATAAATAGCGTTTGTAGGGTAAGCCACCAAATAATTCAGATTCGGCGGTTATAATTTTTTGAAAATCCGTGAGTAACCGTTCAGGATTAAGATTTCCTTCCCCCCAAATTGCTAATTGATGGGATTTTCCTTCAACTTGAAATTCATATAACCGATGGGTTCCAATTTCAAAGGGACTATCGACTAACGTATCAAAATCAGCCGCATAAAACGTATTAATTTGATGAGAAACCGTTGGTAAAATTGTGGTAACTATCCAATTTTTAGGCGTTTCTATAGTAACTTGAATCGGGTGTTTTTCATATCCCGGTACATACAGAAATAAAGCCGCCCCATTAAAATAACCATGAGACGAATCTAAATGATTGGTTCTAACACTTAATTCATTAGCAAAAATGCGGTAGGAAACTCTAATTTCCGTTGCAGATTTTGATTGTATTTGCCAATGATTTTTACTAACTTTTCTCCATTTTAAGGGGTTTCCGTCCTGATCACAAACGCCCCAATCTTGTAAATGTCGGGAATATTCCCGCACTAAATAAGACCCTGGAGTCCAAACGGGCATTTTTAACACTAAGGGGGAAGATGAAAGAATATCTCCTCGAATCTGTAACCTAATTTCAAATAAATGGGATTCGGGTTGAGGCATTCCCACCCAATATTGTAAAACAGGAGTAACCTCAGTCAAAGAATCAGGACGAGTTTGAGTTGCTTCAGTCATAATTTTTATCCTTAAAAAATAGTTCCTAATCTGAAATCTAATTATAGATGAAGAAACGTGATCCTCCCTTATCCCCTTGTAGAGACGTTCCATGGAACGTCTCTACAAGGGGAAATATGTAGCTAACATTTAGGTATTTCAGATCAACAATAACTTTTCTCAAGAAATAGGGAATAGAAAACAGGGAGTTCATTCTATTTTCCCTATTCCCTATTCCCTATTCCCTATCTATTAAAATAGTTTCGGCTTTATTGACTGGCAAGATGGTTTAAATGTTTGAGATTGAGCAAATGAATCACTTGCCGTTCTTCATCAATCGTCATCCAGCCTTTACTCATAATTTTATCCATTATTTTGCTTGTTTCTTCCAAAGAAATATCTGTAACATCCGCTAAATCTTGGAAGGGAATATTAAAAATATCTGCCCCTTTTTCAGTGGGCTGACCGTAATTTTCAGCTAATTCTACGAGGGTATTGGCGAGTTTTACGGCTGGAGGTCGGTGACGAATTTGATAGCGTTGGTTGGTTTGGCGCAAACGACGCACCATCAATTGCAACATTCGATGATGAAGTTGCGGATCTTTAAACAACGTCTGGATAAAGCGTTGGGCAGAAACACTAATTAATCGGACTGACGATAAGGCGATAACATCATTAGCACGGGGAGATTCATCTAAAATCGCCATTTCTCCAAAGAAATCGCCGTGTCCTAAAATGGCTAATGTTACCACTTCATCCCCAGATAAGCGTCGGACTTTTACCCACCCAGAAACGACAAAATAAACGGCATTCCCCCAAGCATCTTCCATGACAACGGCCCGATCGGCGGGATATTCATGTTTGACAGCAACGGATAGCAGCCATTCTAATGTTTCAGGATTGGCCCCCTTGAATAGTGGAAAAAGCTCGCTAAAAGCTTCAGTTTGCATGAGAATTTGCTACGCTTATTAAGGAGTAGATTATCGATCCACTCTATTGAATATTACTAAGATATCTCATAAATTGATCGACTGGCAAATAGAAAAACGGGTTAACCCGTCTAAATTCGGTTAACCCGCAAGCTTGGGAACGCTTTGACCAACTATTTTTGGACGACCAATTTCACGTTGGCATTTTGCAGACCGCGCTGTTTGACATCAGCTAAGGTCTTGTTAACGGCGTACTTTTGATTAATGGAGTTGATCAGTTCGGTCTGGTTGTGTTTTTTAGCAACACCCCACAGATCAGCAATTAAATCGTAGGTACCATCGCTGTTGCGAGACCAACCGAGGTCATATTCGCCTTCAAGAACTGCAACCAAGTCGGCGCGAACCCGTTGGCCATTGTAACCCCGGACATCTGCGCTGGTTTTGGTGCTAATGCCCAGATCACGCAGAGAAGCTTTCAGGATTTCGGAATCGGTGATTTTGGTACGCAGTGTGCTAAAGTGAGACATTTAGGTATCCTCCGTGGAACTGAAAACGAAACAACAACGGTTTGGTTAGAATCAATGCCGCCTTTAATGATTGGACGGCTTTTTTTTTGGGAACTGCTAGACCTTATCGGTAACTAGCCTTATCTCCTATTTGGACTAGGAGTAAGCTTTTAGAACTCCATGCGCTGATATTCAGCGACGGAGGACGCAGCCGGACGTGCACGCTGTCTTGCCCAATCTCGTAGTGCGGTGACCTGTTCGTTCATGGTCTTGGACAAGGGCAAAGTGGACTTAATCGCGGCAATGATATCAAGCTGCGTAAACTCGCGGTCTTGAGCAAAAGCCTCGTACATCGAAGCGATTACGGCTTGCTCAATTTCTGCTCCAGAAAAGCCTTCGGAAACCGTAGACAGTTGTTCTAAATCGAAGCGCTCGATTTCCCGACGGCGTTTGGACAGATGAATTCTGAAAATATCTTGGCGTTCTTCTTTGGTTGGTAGATCTACAAAGAAGATTTCATCAAATCGCCCTTTTCTGAGGAATTCTCCGGGTAAACGTTCAACGCGGTTGGCCGTTGCCATCACGAATACAGGAGAGCTTTTTTCCTGCATCCAGGTGAGGAATGATCCAAAGATCCGGCTAGAGGTTCCACCATCTGAGTCAGCACTTCCGGCACTTCCGGCGAAGGATTTATCTAATTCATCGATAAATAGAATCACCGGAGAAATAGATTCAGCCGTTTTTAAAGCGTTTCTCAGGTTGGCTTCGGAACGTCCCACCATTGAACCATCATACACCCGACCCATATCTAATCGGAGTAGGGGTAATCCCCATAACCGAGAAGTGGTTTTGGCAATCAGGGACTTTCCGCATCCGGGTATCCCTAAGATTAACATTCCCTTGGGTTGGGGTAAGCCATATTCTCTGGCTCTTTCGGTAAAGGCGTTGGAACGTTGGTGCAGCCACCGCTTCAGTTCTTCTAAACCCCCCACTGAATCGATTGTTTCATCGACATCAATGTATTCTAAAATTCCATTGCGTCGAATCAGTTGCTTTTTCTCGGTGAGAACAACATCAACTTCTTCTTCAGTCAGACGTCCGGCGGTAACTTGGGCTTTCCGGTACACCTTTTCAGCTTCATCCCGGGTTAAGCCTAATGCTGCTTTGAGCAGTTTTTCTCGTCCTTCAGTGGTTAAACGTCGAGACCGGGCTTGTTCCAGTTGGGCGGTTAAGACTTGGTTAAGTTCCTTCATATCGGGCAGAGCGAAGTCCAGAACCACAACTTCTTTCTCTAGCTCGATGGGAATAGATTGAATTGGCGACATCAAGATGATCGTCTTGTTTGTGCCTTTGAAGCTTGCGATCGCATCCCGTAAACACCGGGTCACTTCAGGAGAATCTTTGAAGGGATGCAAATCTTTAAAAATATAGATACCTCCGCTTACGTTAGGCTCTCTATGTCGAATCACCCATTCAATCGCCGCTTGAGGGGAAACGGTGTTGGACTGAACTGCTGTTCGCGCTTGATCATATTTGACTAAGCCACGAGTGACTGTCCACACATATACCTCTCTCTGGCGTTTGGCTTGCGCGATTTTGGCGATAGCCTGCTCAGACCGCTCTTCCTCAGAGGTGACGAGGTAGATCAGAGGATATCGGGCTTCAATTAAGATACTAAGTTCTTCTTGCATAGTCCTCGATCCAATAGAGACGGTGTAACGTTTACAGGATTTTTGATTCCTAACGTCCGATTCTGAACACAACTCGCGCCAGCATCGAAGCCAGGGATTTAGCAGGGAACCAGTTCTTCTTCTCCCGATTGGGCCGTTGTCGATTCAACATCTCTGACGGATTGGACGGGGAGTTCATCATCGGATAGGATACTGGGTTGCTCTCTTAATGAGGTCAATTCCCCTTCCTTCATGACGATGGAACTGGAACAATCTGGACAGGAGTAAACCCGATGGGTTTGTCCGTAGGATGTCTCCACTTCGTCTACCAATTCGGGATTAGTCAGGTAGAAAACAATGGCTCGTTCGGCAATGGATGACATCGGTTCTGATTCAACTGCCGCTTTAATTTTTAATTTGCGGTGCAGTTCAGGCGGAAGATAGAGAGTTACCTTTTGCTTATTTTGCATAGGACAGTGAACTTGTGTACCCGGGTATGTATTTCAAGATAACGAACCGTTTCTCAGATGTCAAGACGCTATACCTCTATGACGGCATTATTGTAATATTTCGTTACATTTTGGGGTGGGCGATTAATATTTTATTGTAGGGGTTTGGTCCCCAAACCCAGGTACAAAGAGGGTTAGGAGGGACATCACCCCTACAGAATATTTCATCCGTACTATAGGGATAGTGATATATATAAGGAGTTGAGTGACTTTGGTTCGGATCATGAACAATCACCCCAGACAACCCAGAGAATCTTTAAATAAAGCGTTTCTGAAAGTTAAAGTCAGCAGGAGCGATATTGAAGAATTTAAGGCTAATTTGCTTCATCTCCTTGATCACATTAATGACAAGGAGTCAGAAGAATTTCATAAAAATCTCATGGCTGATTTTCTTAAAAATACCTATTATAGTCCCAACTATTTTATTAATACCAAAGAACGAAACGATTTAGTTATTCATAATCAAAAAGAGTCTAAAAGCAGTGTCGGTATTATTTTAGAAGTTAAGAAACCTAAAAATAAAGCTGAAATGGTTAAGCGTGAAAACCTTAATGTTAAAGCTTTACAAGAGTTGGTTTTATATTTTTTAAGAGAACGGATTAACAATAAAAACCTAGAAATCAAATATTTAATTGTTACTAATATTTATGAATGGTTTATTTTTGATGCTCAGACTTTTGAAAAATGTTTTTTTGAAAATAGGAACTTAATCAAACAATTTGAAGAGTTTGAAGCCGGACGCTTAACAGGTAAAACAACGGATTTTTTCTATAAGGAAATTGCTAAACCTGCCATTGAAGCTATTAAAGATGAAATAATATTTACTTATTTTGATATTCGAGATTATGAACAATTGGTTAGAAATAATAACCCTGAAGATGATGAAAAACTAATCGCTTTATTTAAGTTACTGTCTCCTCAACATTTATTAAAATTACCCATTGCGAATGATAGTAATACTTTAGATAAAGGGTTTTATAGTGAATTACTGTATATTATTGGTTTAACGGAAACCAAAGAAAAGAATAAAAAACTAATCCAACGTCTACCCAAAGATAAACAAAATCCAGGTTCATTGATTGAAAATGCTATTTTACAACTCGATAGTTTAGATAAAATTTCTCGACTAGAAAACCCCGAACAATTTGGCGAAACGGAACCGGAACAACTTTTTAATATTGCGTTAGAATTATCGATTACTTGGGTCAACCGGATTTTATTCTTAAAATTATTAGAATCACAATTAATCACTTATCATAAAGGAAATTCTGATTTTGCTTTTTTAAATACAAATAAAATTCATGATTTGGGTGATTTAGATCGGTTATTTTTCCAAGTCTTAGCGGTTAAATCCAGTGAACGTAAACCGGATTTAAAAGGAATATTTGCTCAGGTTCCTTATTTGAATAGTTCCCTCTTTGAACCCACTGAACTTGAACATCAAACTATTGTCATTAGTAACCTTAGAGAAGAAAAACTTCCTATTTTTCCGTCAACGGTTTTAAAAGATGCTAACGGAAATAAACGCACGGGAGAACTCAACACCCTACACTATTTATTTGAGTTTCTGGATGCTTATGATTTTAGTAGCGAAGGGTTAGAAGGAATTCAAGAGGAACAAAAAACCTTAATTAATGCTTCGGTTTTAGGATTAATTTTCGAGAAAATCAACGGTTATAAAGATGGGTCATATTTTACCCCAGGGTTTATTACGATGTATATGTGTCGAGAAACTTTGCGGAAAGCCGTTGTTCATAAATTTAATGAAATTAAGGGTTGGAATTGTGAAACCTTAGATGATTTGTATGATAAAATTGAAGATAGAACAGAAGCGAATCAAATTATTAACCGTCTGAAAATTTGTGATCCGGCGGTGGGTTCAGGACATTTTTTAGTATCGGCGTTAAATGAAATAATCGCTATTAAACATGATCTGAAGATTTTACAAGATTCTAATGGGAGACGATTAAAAGAATATCAAATAATGGTAGAAAATGATGAATTAATCATCACCGATGAAGAAAATCAACCGTTTATCTATACTCCTCAAAACCGAGAAAGTCAACGCATCCAAGAAACTTTATTTCATGAAAAGCAAACGATTATTGAAAATTGTTTGTTTGGGGTGGATATTAACCCGAATTCGGTTAAAATTTGTCGGTTACGGTTATGGATAGAATTGTTAAAAAATGCCTATTATAAAGCGGATACGAATTATACGGAATTGGAAACTTTACCGAATATTGATATTAATATCAAGTGCGGGAATTCTTTAATTAGTCGTTTTCCTTTGGATGCAGATTTAAAACCAGCGTTAAAGAAAAATAAAATTGAGATTGAAACTTATCAAAAGGCGGTTGAAACCTATCGTCATGCTGAGAATAAACAGCAAAAGCGAGAGATGGAAAAGTTAATGAATACCATTAAAGGTAATTTTAAAACCA
The DNA here is from genome assembly GCF_015207485.1 of Planktothrix mougeotii LEGE 06226. Taxonomy (NCBI): domain Bacteria; kingdom Bacillati; phylum Cyanobacteriota; class Cyanophyceae; order Oscillatoriales; family Microcoleaceae; genus Planktothrix; species Planktothrix mougeotii. The sequence goes on along the minus strand of NZ_JADEWU010000016.1, from coordinate 13,874 downwards.
CACTTCAAGGAACTGACCCCAAGAAAACCAAGTTAAGACAGTTAGAGGGAGAAGTTTATAGTTTAGAAAATCAACTTTTATTATTTGAGGAAACGAAAGCAGAACAAAAAGCCAGGGAAAGGAAAATTGCTAAGTTAAATAATGAGATTGATAAGTTAAGGGTGGAAATTGAGGAAATTGAAAGCGGTAAAATTTATGAAAATGCGTTTGAATGGCGGTTTGAGTTTCCTGAAGTGTTGGATGATACAGGAAAGTTTATTGGGTTTGATGTTGTGATAGGTAATCCGCCTTATATTAGACAAGAAGAGATTAAGGAATTTAAGGCAATTTTACATAAAAATTATCAATGTTATACAGGTATTAGTGATATATTTGTTTACTTTTATGAGCTAGGGTTGCACATATTAAAACCAAAAGGTAATTTAATTTATATCTCTTCTAATAAATATTTGAGAGCAGGTTATGGTGAAAAGTTACGTCAACTTTTGACAGATAAAACAACGATTTATAATTTAATCGATTTCGGTGATTTTCCGGTTTTTGAAGAAGCGATCGCTTATCCTAGCATTATCTCTTTAAGTAAATTTAAATCTGACGCGAATGAATTAAAGGCTTTATCATGGGATCTAACAAAAAAACAAAATATTTCACAATTTGTGACAGTTTTAGAGCAGGATAGTTTGATAATTCCTCAGAGAAACTTAAAATCTGATGGTTGGCGACTAGAATCTTCTCAGGTCTTGGACTTGCTGGCGAAACTGCGAAATACTGGTACACCGTTAGGAGAATATGTAAATGGTAGATTTTATTATGGTATTAAAACAGGATTTAACGAGGCTTTTATCATTGATCGCCAAACAAGAGATAAATTAATCGCTGAACATTCTTCGTCTGCGGAAGTTATTAAACCTTTGCTGCGTGGTCGTGATGTTAAAAAATGGCGAGTAGATTTTGCTGATCAATATTTGATCAAAATTGAGTCTTCTGAAAATAAAAAACATCCTTGGTCTGATCAACCAGAAAAAGAAGCAGAAAATATTTTTTATAACACATATCCTGGGATTTTTCAATATTTTAATCAATTTAAGGAAGCCTTAATTAAAAGATGTGATAAAGGTAAATTCTTTTGGGAATTGCGATCTTGTATTTACTGGAAAGAATTTGAAGAATCTAAAATTATTTATCCAAATATTTGTAAGATTAATGAATTTGCTTGGGATGAATTAGGCTATTACACAAATCAGAAGGCATTTATTATTCCTACCCCTGATAAATTTCTACTCGCAGTTCTTAACTCTAGGGTAGTGGGGTTTTTGTTTCAGCATTTACTATCAAAATTACAGGGGGATTTCTACGAACCAAGCTCAATATTTATGAAAGATTTCCCTATTCCCACCTCCAGCCAATCAGAGTGTCAAGCCATAACAAACCTTGTTGAAAAATGTCTTAATCCTCAAGAGGAAGATGTTCAGAATTTTGAAACAAAAATTGATCAACTGGTTTATCAATTATATGGATTAACAGAAGAAGAAATCAAAATAGTTGAGAGGATAACAGATTAGGGAATTAAGATATAATAGAAAGCGATCGCTTAACGTTTAATCATATCTTGATATTTTCTAAAATCGGTAATCGATGACCCAAACGTAACCCTAAAATAATCCATCCTTCTAACGCATCTTGTAAATTTTCTCGACATTCTTCTAAGGTTTTTCCACTACTCCAAACACCCTGACAGTCGGGTATTTCTCCATAAAATATCCCATCCTCTAACATCTCATATTTTGCTCGATTCATGGCTACATAAATATAATCTGTTAACATCATTTAAACTTCCCCTAACAATGACTTGAACTCAACTTCAGGATAATTACCGATCCAAAATCACATATAACCTTTTAGCTCATCTTCAGATATATTTGCAGTTTTCATCAGAACACTTAATGTTCCGAGCTTTAAATCTTGATTCCGATGAACTGGAACAGAAACAATCCTGTTATTTTCAGGATTTTGATAAATATGATGACTGCCTTTAATTCTTTTCAAAATCCAGCCTTTTCTGTCCAATATTTTACAAAAATTTTTCCCAGAAATGGATTTCATACTGCAATTTCTACAATCCGATCAGTTTCTTTTTCCTTTAAACTTTCATTTGCCACCTCTAACCAACCTTGTATCGCTTCTTGCAGATTTTCCATCACTTCTTCCCAAGTTTCTCCTTGGGTAACACATCCAGGGAGTGCAGGAACTTCTGCCCAATACCCTCCCTCTTCTGCCTCGTGAATAATAGCTTTAATATTCATAATTAAGTAAAGCGGCTATTTTTTCTATTTCCCCATTTTAACATTAATGCAATCCTTTACGGTTCGTGCGACGCTATTGTATCCCCTATTTCCCCATCATCTGTTAAATTGATTCAAGATATAGAAATGTATAGAGGCGGTAACTTCCATGCAATATGTTGTTCTGAATGTAAATAATCTGCGGGTTGAGTTTGACACCGATGAACGGACTGTTACCGCCGTTGATGGAATTTCCTTTCAGATTGGACGGGGAGAAACCTTGGGAATTGTGGGAGAGTCCGGTTCAGGAAAATCCGTGACCGCCTTGGCTATTATGGGGTTACTTTCCAGCGCCACCGCGAAAGTAGAGGGAGAAATTGGGTTTCAAATTCCTGAATCTGAAGATTATAGTCCCTATTCTCAACCCGTTAATTTATTGCAACTTTCACCGACTCAAAAACAAACCTATCGAGGCGGTCAAATTTCCATGATTTTTCAGGAACCCATGACCTCTTTGAACCCCGTTTTTACCATTGGGTTTCAATTAACAGAAGCCATTATGCAGCATGAACAATTATCCCCAAAACAGGCGATGTGGAAAGCTGCATCATTATTACAAGAAGTGAAATTACTCCCCAGTGATGATGAATTAATGCAGCAAGCGTTAGAAGCACAAAAACATCAATCAATCTCTCGTTCTCCGCAGGAATTACAAGATAAACGCAGTCGAAAACGAGAAGTGATTCAACAAATTAATGCTCAAAAACGAGCCATGTTAGATCGATATCCCCATGAATTATCGGGGGGACAATTGCAACGGGTGATGATTGCAATGGCGATTTCTTGTAACCCGACGTTATTAATTGCGGATGAACCGACAACGGCGTTAGATGTTACCGTTCAAGCAACTATTTTAGATTTACTTCAAGAATTACAAGAACGCCGAGGAATGGCGATGATTTTTATTACCCATGATTTAGGAATTGTGGCTCAAATTGCCGATCAAGTGGCGGTGATGTTCCAAGGGAAAATAGTTGAATCTGGAACAATTCAGCAAATTTTTACAACTCCTCAAAATCCCTATACAAAAGGATTATTAGCTTGTCGTCCAACGTTAGATACTCCGGCTGAACGTTTACCAACGGTGGCTGATTTTATGGAAATTATTACGCTGGATAATGGAGAGGTAGAAATCCGAGAAAAAACTTTAGTAGAACCTGTTAAAACTTATAATAATATTGCTTTAAAATCTAAGGCATTTTTATCTAGTTTACCCTCAGATCAACCTCTTTTATCGGTTAAAAATTTAAGAGTTGCGTTTAAAATTCCAGGAATATTAGGAAAAACTAAACGATTATTAATGGCGGTTAATGATGTTTCCTTTGATGTTTATTCAGGGGAAACATTAGGATTAGTAGGAGAGTCAGGCTGCGGAAAAAGTACCTTATCCAGAGCGATTTTACAACTGATTAGACCCTTGAGTGGTCAAGTCTTTTTTGAAGGTCAGGATATTACGGCTCCTCCGTTAGAAACCTCGATATTTAGTGGGTTTAAAAATTACCAAAATCAACAACAATTTAATCAAAAAATGCGTTGGGTCAGACGGAATCTGCAAATTATTTTTCAAGATCCTTTTAGTTCCCTTGACCCTAGAATCAGCATTGGGGATGCGGTCATGGAACCGTTAATTATTCATTCAGTCGGACAAACGTTTCAAGAAAAACGCGATCGCGTGGCTTATTTATTAGAAAGAGTTGGGTTAAATCCTGATTTAATGCGACGTTATCCCCATGAATTTTCCGGGGGACAACGCCAACGAATTTGTATCGCCAGAGCCTTAGCATTGAACCCTAAATTTATTATTTGTGATGAATCTGTTTCAGCGTTAGATGTGTCGGTACAGGCGCAAGTATTGAACCTATTGAAAGAGTTACAAGGGGAATTTAATCTGACTTATATTTTTATTTCCCATGATTTAAGTGTAGTTAAATTTATGAGCGATCGCATGATTGTAATGAATCAAGGAAAAATTGAAGAAATGGGAACCGCCGAGGAAATTTATCGCCATCCCAAACAAGCTTATACTCGTCAATTAATTGCTTCTATTCCTTCAGGAAATATTAGAAGTAGTAACTTTAATTGATTAGATACAGGCTAAATCCTTTTCGAGTATCAATATTAAACTTTAATCCCACTTCTGTAGGAGAAGATATTTTAACTTCATTTCTAGGTTGACTGTCTATTTGAATACTCTCAATTCTCGTCAAAGAACAATAAGAGGATTCTTCATTTACTAGAAATAACTTATCTCCTACAGATAAAGTTATATTCTCTACTATTACGATGGCTGCTTTTTGCTTTTTAAACCACTCCGTAACTCGTCCAACTTTTTGAGCTTGTCCAATGGATACTTTTTTTAAAAGGATTTGATAAGTTACTAATTCAGCTAAAGCTTGGCATAATGCTTCGACAAAATCTGCTAAATATAGCAATTCTTGAATTCCTAAAATTTCATTAATTGATCCATGTGCTGCTTTATTCCGATAGTGAATAAATTGTTTAAGTTCTGCTTCGGCGGTATTTTGATTTCCTCGGACTTGCTCTATAAAATATTTAATCTGTCGATAGTGAATAATCCATTCCCAAGCCTTTTCAATTCCCGCTTTAGTGAATAATTCCACTAACGCATCCTTTCTTAAATTTTGTTCATGGAATATAAAAATTTCAGGAAGTAACTCGTATTTTTCATGATCACTAATGGCAGCCAAAAACCCTTGAACCACTTTTTTATAATAAATAGATAGATTTTGGTTTTCAGGGTCTTCAAATCGTATCTTTTTCGGGTATATTAATAATCGTCCAATTCCCTCTCGATGGGTATTTTGAATTGTTTCATCTAAATCGGAATAACTGGAAATTAACTCAGGTAAAAGTTGTAACCATTCGGAGATTAAATCTTCAACAAATCGTTCATAAATGGCGTACAATCGCATTACAGTAGCACAGTGGTCATAGATTTTCCATTCAATTTCTCCAGGAAATTCTTGAGCCAATTCCAGAAAATCATTATTTTCCGGCAATGGATCTTTATTTAAACTTGGTTTTCCAAAAACAATTGCCCTAAGTTTATCATTAGTCTGGAGCATTGCACGAACAGTTGCAATTTTTATACTGGATGTTTCTAAAAGATTCTCAAACATTGCAAGCTATTCTCCAATAACCTGCGATAGCATATCATCAAAGATTTGGATTCGTTGTTGAATTTCTGCTTTACTTTTTCCACCTCCTGTTAAAAGACGTGATTCTTCCCGCTCAAAAAGTTTCTGGGTTTCTTCAATAATTTTTGTTTTTTGATCAATTAAAATTTTAGTTTTATCCAAATGTCGATTAAATCCAACCATGACCGCATCATAATAAGCTTTATAGGAATCTTTCTTCCAAGTTCTAGATTTTGGATCAAAAGGTTTGAATAAATTATCGTTATAAATTTCGTAAGCTAGACTAATTGTTTCTAAAAAAACTTCCTTTAGAACTAAAATATCCTCATCTGAAAAATTTGAACTTTTTATCATATAAAGATCAAGAAATCCTTCCATTCCTCGTTGAAAATGGTCTACATTCCTTAAAGCAAAGAAACGAAGCACTAATTCTGCATCCTCCATTTTTTTATAAAGATTATTGTTTAATAAATTAGGGTCATTTTCATCGATAGGAATTCCCCAAGATTGAGTAAAGATAGGATTACGAGATAATTCTAGTAATAATGAATTAAACTTCCCATGATACAAACAATTCCGTACTTCCTGCTGACTTAAATCTACGCCTCCAGTATTAAAACGTTCAAAACTTTTCTGTTTGAGGAACAAAGCTGTTTCAGGATCAGAAGTTGATTCTGCAATAATAACAATAGATGAGATGGATCGACGATCAATTCCTGCTTTAACTTTAATTGGAAGTTGATCATAAGTACGTCCATTGATTTCTGGCCAAAGTTCGAGTCCTGTTAGTTTAAGTTTGTTTTCATAGAACTCTTTAATTGCTGTAATTCTCTGTTGACCATCCATGACTTCATAAGAGTTGTAATCTATTTCAAACAGAATAATGGGTGGAACAGGGATATTAATTAGGAATGACTCAATTAATCGTGACTTCATCTTGTCATCCCATCGAGGTCTTCTTTGGTAAACGGGTTGTACATTCATATATCCGTTTTTTTTTAAAGCCTCAGCAAAGCTAGGCAGCTTTTCACGATTAATTTCAGTTAGGATGCGGTTTTCTTGGGAGGAGTATTTATCATTAATTTCTCCATCCGACATTTTTTTTTGACGTTTTGAGGAAGATTTCTCCCACATTTTTTCTTCAACTGGCGCAAAGAGCATTTTCTCTATTCTCCGTCAACAGTATTCTTGTGAGTGATTTTAGCATTCCTAAGCTCACATGACAAATTACCACATTCGAGGGTTAAACTTATTTTGAATACAATAAAAGACCTCAACCCAGACTCGCTGAATAAAGATCTTAAAAAATATAGAAAAAACTTTATAAAATCTGTAAATCATTTAACCTTACTGCCAATATTCATTATATCTTCCAGGGGAAGGACGGGAAAATAGGCCTAATAACGGCCCCAGAATAGCCCCAAAAATGAATCCTCCAGCGTGTGCCCAATAGGCAACACCGCCTTGCTGCATTCCCACATTAGCAGGAACTCCTAATGAAATTAAACCATTAAAGGCTTGTTGTACAAACCAAAAACCTAGAAAGAAAATAGCAGGAACTCGAATCGTATAGAAAAAGAATCCTAATGGAATTAAGGTTAATATTTTAGCTTGGGGAAACTTAAGAATATAAGCTCCCATCACTCCGGCGATCGCTCCACTTGCACCTAAAGAAGGAACGGAAGAGTCAGGAGAGAAAAACCACTGAGTTAAGACGGCTAAGACTCCACAAACGAGATAAAAAATTAAAAATTTAATATGTCCTAATTCCTGCTCAATATTGTTTCCAAAAATCCATAAAAATAACAGATTAAAACCAACGTGCATAATTCCAGCATGAAGGAATTGAGAGGAAATTAAAGTAAAAGGTTCGGGGACGGATTGACCAACAGAAACCCCATCAAAACTGGCGCTGAGTTGGTTAGGAACGACGGCATACAACTGAAAGAATTTTTCTAATTCAGGGGGAGTTAAACTCAGTTCATAGAAAAAAACCAGAACATTAATGATGATTAATATATAAGTAATAATCGGTGTAATTCGGATCGGATTTTCATCATTTAAAGGAACCATTGATTTTTTCCTAGAGATTGAATGAGCAAGATTGAGGATAAATAGTTATCAGTCAACAATTAACAATTCATGTTATATTGTATTAAATGAGCGACAATAATTCACTCAAAATTTGATAATAAATTGCGATTTATTGCGGACTGACAACTATTTAAAGACCGCTTTGAATTCAAGTTTTTTTACATTACACTGGCAGCAACCGCTTTTTTACTCACATTAGAGCGTCTACCATTAGACTCTACACCTTCCCCTTCAATAAAGGAACGCAACATCCATGCCATTTGTTCATGTTGTTCCATTAATCCGGTTAGGAAATCGGCTGTTCCTGCATCATGAAAGTCTTCGGCACATTGATCAATATGTTCACGAAGATTACGAATAATTTGCTCATGATCATTCACTAATCGTTGAACCATTTCGGTTGTGTTGGGAAGATCCCCAGCGTGTTCTTCAATGGAAGCCAGTTTTAAAAATCCTTCCGCCGTCCCAACCGGATAACCCCCTAATGTCCGAACACGTTCCGCCGTCGCATCAATATTTTCAGTTAAGGCTTCATAATGTTCTTCCCAGAGTTGATGTAGGGTACGGAATTGCGGCCCAACCACATCCCAATGGTATTTTTTAGTTTTGATTAAAAGCAGATACATATTGGATATATCTGCATTTAATAATTCTATAACCCCTTGCATTTGCTCTTCAGTTAAACCAATATTTAACTTCGGCATACTTTCAAACCTCCTTTTGAATTTGCACATCTCTTTCCTATTCAAACGAGTCTATTTATTCCAAACATCTACCTTGTGAGAGAACTCTGAGAATTTATAACTTATGAATCTGCTTGTTTTGGGTTTAAATCTTCCTAAAGAAAGATAGACTGCAAAAACAAGTTAATCCTAAATTAGAATCGGGAAACTTCAATCTAAGCGACCTCCAGCGTTAAACCCTACAGCACTAAATAAAGCCCAGGAAATGGACTAATCCCTCCGAGGATAGATGGAAACAACAATAAAAATTGATTACTGTTTAGAAGGTTAATAAATGCTGTTTTGAATCGGATTTTTATTCTCAAGACAGTTAAGCAATTTAATTTTGGAGAAACCAATAATCATGAGCACTGAACAAAAAGGAAAAGCCACCTTAAAAAACGTAGAAGGAAAAGTCCAAGAAGCGGCTGGAAACATTACGGGCGATCCTGAAGATAAAGCAGAAGGAAAAATGAAGCAAACAGAAGCTGCTGCACAACATACAGTAGAAAATGTTAAAGATTCGGTCAAAGAAGAGATCGATAAACATTAATTTGGTTTTGTATTGGTGTTAAGCCCTATACAATCGAATTGATAAATTTTGTCTAGGTAACTGACTCAGTTGCCTAGATCTGTTGTGTATAGATTAAATTCCTTTAAACGAATTTCCATGAATTGCAGAGCATCCCTCAGATTTCAACTCTTAATCTCTCTATCCATGAGTTTAGTTTGATTTCAACTGGATTTCCCATCCGAGGTTTTTGGAAGTTGAGTCGTGTTACACCGTGTACATCCAAACTCTATTGATTTGTGTTAAGGTATTTTTTAGATTTCTAAGAATCCTAATCTTAGTCAGTCTATGAAGCCAATTGAATCGGGCAAACAATTCTACAATTTCCTGGGCTAGACTTGAGGAGCTTTGGTCAAAAAATACCCAATTGACTTGAACTGTATGTTAGCTCCTGTTTCCCCTTTTTTACTCATTCGGTGAGCCTACAGTTGTGATTTTATACTTCTTTTTCACCAGTTTAGTTTTAGTTGCTTTAGGATGGGCTTGGCAACAAAGACAACTAGCCTTGGGCTGGAAAGCGAGCTTAACTGAATTACAGTCAATGATTGAACACCTTGACTGTATGGTAATCGGTTTATCTGTTGATTACTGCATTCAAGAATGGAACCTTAGTGCCGCAAAACATTATGGGTATCAACGTCATGAAGTTTGGGGTAAAAATTACTTAAAGCTATTTGTTCCGCCCTCGATGGGAACAGAAGTGATAACTCATTATGAATATGTTTTAACTACAAAAAAATCCGTTCAGTTTCAACAGTTAGTTTCACTGGCGAATGCAGAAGAAGGGTTAATTCACTGGAATATTAATCCTTCGTTAAACCCCCAAGGCAAAATTAAGGGTTTACTTCTGCATGGCTATGTAGAAAATGCCAACTTTGTTTGGGAACAGAGGATAGTAGAGATTAGAGATCTGATTTTCCAATTTCCCATTGCCATCGCCATTTTTGATACCCAAATGCGCTATTTAGCCTATTCTAAAATTTGGCTGTCCCAATATAACTTAGAAGATCAAAACTTGCTTGGAAAAAGCCATTATGAAGTCTTTCCCGATATCAAATTAGACTGGAAAATAGTTCATCAACAAGCACTCAAAGGGGAAACAATTTCTCAAGGAGAAGATACTTGGGAACGAGAGGATGGAACCCAGCTTCAACAGAGTTGGGTGATTCAACCTTGGTATAAAAAGCCGAGTAAAATCGGAGGTTTAATTTTAGCAACAACACCCATTAGTCAACTGATTGAAGAAAGGGAAGCTGCCTTAGAATCAGCTAGGCATAAATCTCACTTTCTGGCTCAAATGAGTCATGAAATTCGTACCCCCATGAATGGGGTTTTAGGGATGGTTGAATTACTCTTAGAAACTCAACTAACTCCCCAACAACGAGACTATACCTCAACGATTTATTGTAGCGCTCAACATTTATTGACGGTTATTAATGAAATTTTGGATTTTTCTAAACTAGAAGCGGGAGAAGCTCGTTTAGAAACGGTCAATTTTGATTTAGATAGCTGTCTGGAAACGGTGATTGATTTATTAACGGTCAAAGCCGAAGAAAAAAACTTAGAGTTAATTGTCCAAATTGATAGCGATTTACCTCGCCAACTGACGGGTGATGCTTTACGTTTGCATCAAATTCTACTCAATTTAATTAGTAATGCGATTAAATTTACAGAAAAAGGTAACATTATATTAAATATTAAAATATTGGCAGATTATTCTGATAAAATCAAAGTTGAGTTCGCGATTAAAGATACAGGAATTGGAATTGCTCAAGAGTTACAAGCTCAAATTTTTCAACCCTTTTCTTTGGCAAGTTCTAACACCAACCGTCAATATGGAGGCACAGGTTTGGGACTATCCATCTGCCGACATTTAGTCGATCTGATGGGGGGTGAAATTGGGTTTGAAAGTGCTTTAGGTGAAGGGTCTAACTTCTGGTTTAATGTAGAATTATCGAAGGCTGAAACCATCGCTTCAAAACGATTTCCAGAGTTGGAACAGGTGAAATTATTAGTTGTAGATAGTAATCCTTTAGTTCGTAATTCCATCTGTTCCTTTGCTCAAACTTGGGGAATTCAGATCGATGAAGTCGAGGATGGAAACACGGCTTTAACCGTTTGGAAAACAGCCCTGGAACAAGGTAATCCTTATGACATTATTTTAATTGATTTACCTTTATTAAATCGAGAAGGGGTTAAATTAGTTCGGGCTTTACATCATTCCGATGAAAAATCCCCGACCAAAATGATTTTAATGAGTAAACTCAATCAACGCGATCGCGCCGAACAAGTCGTTAATTTAGGAGATTATAGCTATTTATTAAAACCCGTCGCGCCTTTACGTTTTTTACAAACCTTGGTTCTGACCCTAAATCTTAAATCTCCAACTATTTTAACTCGTCTACATCAATGGCAACATCAAACCCATCGTATAGAATCGTTTCAAAATCGCGATCAACGGTTTAACCTACAAGCTCATACTCTGAAAATTCTGTTAGCAGAAGATGATCCGATTAACCAAAAAGTGATTTTGAGTCAACTAAAACTTTTGGGTTATGATGCCGATTTAGTCAATAATGGACAAAGTGTTTTAGAGCGATTAACCTATAAAGATTACGATCTGATTCTGATGGATTGTCAGATGCCTATTATTGATGGCTATGAAGCCACTCAACGCTTACGCCAGCATCCTGACCTGATTCATCGACAGCCTATCGTAATCGCTCTCACGGCGAGTGCCATGTCTTCGGATCGAGAACGTTGCATAGAAGCGGGAATGGATGATTATGTTAGTAAACCTGTAGAATTGAATGCTCTGGGAAAAATCTTACAGCGCTGGAGTTCTTGCAAACTCTCAGACCCAGATCAAAGCCTTTCGGTTTTACAGTCGGTGAATTCATCTGATCGACACCCTGCTTTTGCATTTGAAACCTCTACCTTAGAATCAAATCCTATGAGTGCCTTGACATTTGCCGAAAGTCCTGTCAATTTAGAACGTCTCAATCGTTTACTCAAAGGAAATCTTCAACTGCAACACCGGCTGCTGAATTTGTTCATCGAACAAGCTCAAATCCGAATTCAGAATTTGCATCAAGCTATCCTGAATCAAGATTATAGCGGCATAAAACAACAGGCTCATGCGTTGAAGGGTTCAAGCGCGAGTGCAGCAGTCTTAGAAATGCCAGAAATCGCGAAACAACTTGAAGATCTCGCTCAAGAACAAACTTTAGAGGGTGCAACGGAATTAGTTGAAAAATTGCAGCAGTGTTTAAGTCGAGTTCAAGTGTTTGTGCAAGAGGAAATTTCATTCCGATCCAGCTAACATTGATTTAGATTCAATTAATTAAGCAGACTTTTCTCTGAACGTCGAACACCTTTGATGTTCAGTCTTTTTTTGTTTGATTTTGAGCATCATATTGACTTGATTCAGTAGTTCATCAATATCAATGGGTTTATAAATCACACCATTAGCTTCTCCTTTCGATTCCTGTTTAACTTCAAAAAAACTACAAGCCGTCATGACTAAAATTGGAATAAAAGGTAACTCCGAATTTTGGCGAATTCCTTGAATGACATCATAGCCACTTAAACCGGGCATCATCACATCGACAATAATCAGGTCTGGAGGAGAGTCTTTTACTTGATCTAAAGCAATATAACCATTTTCAGCACATTTAACATGATAGCCCGCCCCTTGTAGAATAGCTTCTACTAAAAATAAAATATCAGGGGAATCATCAACGACTAAAATTGTTGTTGCGGGCAATGAATTAAAATTTGACCACGATGTACACATGAAAAATTTTTTTAATGAATTGAATAAGTTTTGACTGATCAGAATTGATTGTTTTTACATACTATTTCTAGTACATTTTAAGAACGTGGGGAAGTTAACCCCCTTGTAAGTTACATCGTAAACCCCAGTCAGAATAACCGTTATCTGTCTGATGATGTAAATCCTACGTTGTTTTTTAAACGATTAACAAACTAAACCTTAAAAACTTCAACGTGCAGTTTTTTCTATTTTTTATAGAATTTAATCCTTTATTCCTAAGTTCGCTAACGTCAACAACTTTACTTTTGAGTCTGGATTTATTTTGTAACAATTGTAACATAGCTACCCGCAAGGTCGTCAACGGTTTACCCCGCCATTCCCCTTAAATGTATCTTGCGGTAGAGGTAGCTACAAAGCGTGATCGCTTATTCTCTGGATTAACCCTGGAAATTGTAAGTTTAACTGCGTTTTAACCTCTGGTGAATTAAGCAGGCGGGAGCATACCCTTGCCTCAATTGTAGTGAAAGATAGAATCCCCCTCTCCAAATTTAAACAATATTTCCAATTCTCTGTTTAGCTTCAGGGAATCGGAAACAGGAAATACGGAACACAGGGAACAGGATTTTAGTTTCATTCGGTTTAAATCTGGGGTTGAAGTGCTGATTGGCTTAACCTATCTAAATTAAGCAACCTTGCTGTTTTACAGGTTGGAGGTTGTAAGTTTTGTTATGAATATTAGAATTTAAACTCAAAATTTAAGGTTCATTGATTAGTTAACTTTTGTAAAAATTAACTGATATTAAAGCTTTTAAATTTTAAGGTTGTTTTCAACAAAGGATAAAAATTTTATTTTTATATCTCCCCCAACTAGAAAACTCTATTCTATAGAATTATTGCCTGTAATCCCAATTATTATACTCAATATAATCCTGTTAAAGCTGATACTTTTTATGGCATTAGTTAAATTAATTTAATCTACATAATTTTTTATAATTTAAAATTATACTCGTTAAAATCACAAATTTATTGATAACAATAAATTTTTAATAGGGATAATTTAAATAATATTTTTACTGCTTTTGATGATTTTAATCTTGTCTTTAAATATCGGCATAAAATAAAAATATTTCTAATACTTTAGACTGGATTTACACCCTGTTAATTTTATAAGGTTTGGCGAATATACAGTCTCTATTTTTTACTGTAATTTTA
>NZ_JADEWU010000144.1:0-4496 GCF_015207485.1 Planktothrix mougeotii LEGE 06226 | reverse complement strand
GATAAATCAACAATAATGCTTTCATTTTCTTCCAGTAAATTATCATTAATGGTGCTTAAGGTTATGCTTCCACTGGTTGACCCCGCCGGAATTACAATCACATTTGATGAGACGGTATAATCAACATTTTTTTGGGCAGTTCCGAGAAATCCTAAATGAATACTAACATCTTGATTTGTAACTGAAGATAAGACTGCTGATACCGTTAAAGTTTCGTTTTCTGTTAAAGACTGTGGGCTAATACCGAGATTAACGAAAGGTAAAATAGTATTAGGTTGAACAATATCTAAAACTGCCGTAGATTGAGAACCTAATGCTATGCCGTTACTGGGATTTGCTAAGGCTAAATTAACGGTTTCTGTCGGTTCACTACTATCATCTAAATTAATCGGAATTTTGACAATAGCGGTGGTTTGATTGGCAGCAAAATTAACAGAAATGGGACTATTATTATAGTCAATTCCTGTCGTTAGGGTTGTCCCTCCGGTGGCAGTTCCATCACTTAAAATTACATCAACGCTGGCGGGTTGGGTTGCATCTCCACTGCGGTTAATCGTAATTTCTGAACTGATTAAACTGCCATCTTCATTAATTTGATAGGTGGGTTGAGAGAAACTAACAGATGGCGTTGTATCCGTAGGTAAAGCCGTTCCTAATGCACCACTTTTGAGAAAAACAGCCGAATCTAATGAGCCATCAGAGACATCTTGAATTTGAATCGTTAAGGTATTTTGACTGTTAGGAATAATATCCCCTGAAAAGGTTAAAACTTGGGTATAACCATCTAATTTAGTTAGGGTATTAGGGCTACTAGGATTGTCGATATAATCAGGATGAAAAACACTAGAATCCTCTCCATTGGGAACTAAGTTATTAATTGTAACGGTTTGACCATCACTGAGTTTAGCGAGATTATTTCCGTTTAATAATAGTTCAAAGGAATCATTAAAAATGTCTCCTCCATATTCTACAAATTCTTCAGACCCAAAGACATATTGAAAGAATAATTGTTTGGCTGTTTCATTGGCATCAAAGGTAATGGTTAAGGTAACTGCATCTCCCGCTACACCAAAGTCTCCCAAATCCGTACTTAAATCGCTGTCAAAACTAGAGATAGTATTAACACCCGGAATTTCTACCGTATTTCCGGTACTTAAAATAATTCCCGACTTTAAACCAAAAGGATCATCTTGAAACAAACCAATGGCATTGGGATCTCCTGTAATTTCTAAGGAAAAATTACTTAATCCGCTTGTATTTCCCAGGAGAGTATTGAGTAAATCTTGGGAATTATTATTAACAGTAACTGCAAATGCTAATTGGTGATTATAAGTGGTTAAAATTTGGGGTTTAAAGGCAAGTTCAGCCTTAATGATTCCAGTTTTAAGGGTAAAATCCCAATAGCCTTGACCCAGTTTTTCAGTTGTCGCAGCAATCTGAGTTTGGGTAATTTGACTTAAGGCTTTAACAAAGGCTTTTCCTTGCCAACCTTCAGCCACTTCACAAGCATAAATAAGTAAATCAGCTTGGGGATTTAAAGCCTTTGACCATTGTTGCAACGATTGAATATAATTCGATAAATTCGATAAATTTAAACTGCTATTTCCTAGATAAAGTTCACCCGGACTACCATGACAAACTAAATGAACAGCTTCTAAATTTTTAAAGGATCTCAAATGTTCACTAATTTGAAGAATGCCATCCCTTTCATCCTTCAACAACACCGGGTAGATTCCCGGTTTTATTCCTGATAGTAAATCTTGATAATTGGTAACGCTCGAATCAATAAATAAAATTTCAGTAACCGCTTCAGAACTTGGGGAAAAGTTCAACGAATTACGGGTAGTGATGAAATCTAACCCAAAATGGAGCAAGGAGGTAAAAACAGTCATAGTAGATCGGATTATATGATGAAAGCGATTCAAGGGGTCAATCAAATCTGGCTTAATCCTATTAAGTTCCCTGGGGTTAGTAATGAGGTAGAATAATTCAGTATAGCGTTTTTTGCCCCAATGTAAACGCTTTAATTGAGTTGGAGTTGATATTAACTAAAGGCATAGGAACCTACGGAATTGTGAGTTAATCTCAATTTCTGGAAGCGCTTATGGCACAATTGATAGAGTATTAGAGACGTTCAGGTAATTTTTATGACTAAGTTTGTTTTTATAACGGGTGGAGTGGTATCCAGTATTGGCAAAGGAATTGTTGCTGCAAGTTTAGGACGCCTGCTCAAGTCCCGGAACTATTCTGTCTCTATTCTTAAGCTTGATCCTTATATTAATGTTGACCCTGGAACCATGAGTCCCTTCCAGCATGGTGAAGTTTTCGTCACTGAGGATGGGGCGGAAACCGATTTAGACCTGGGACACTATGAACGCTTCACCGATACCTCGATGTCCCGTCTTAATAGTGTCACGGCTGGCGGAATTTATCAAGCTGTGATTAATAAAGAACGTCGGGGAGATTATCAAGGCGGAACTGTTCAAGTCATTCCTCATATTACTAATGAATGTAAAGAACGCATTCATCGAGTCGCAAAAAATACGAATCCAGATGTTGTGATTACCGAGGTAGGAGGAACCGTTGGTGATATTGAATCCTTACCTTTTTTAGAAGCAATTCGTCAATTTCGTAAAGATGTAGGACGCAAAAATGTTATTTATTTACACGTTACCTTAATTCCTTGGATAGGTGCTTCCGGGGAAATGAAAACAAAACCCACCCAACATTCGGTTAAAGAATTACGTTCTATTGGGATTCAACCGGATATTTTAGTGTGTCGTTGCGATCGCCAAATTCCTTTGGGAATTAAAGAAAAAATTGCCGGATTTTGTGATGTCGAAGCTGATTGTGTGATTACCTCCCGTGATGCCAATAGTATCTATGAAGTGCCTTTACTTTTAGAACAAGAAGGACTTGCCGAACAAACCTTAAAGCTGTTACAATTAGAACAACGAGAACCCAATTTAACGGCATGGCAAACTTTAGTTGATCGGCTTTATCATCGGGATCTCAATACAAAATGTCCACTTCCCCATCCTAACATTAAAATTGCCATTGTCGGGAAATATATCCAGTTAACGGATGCCTATTTATCCGTTGTTGAAGCCCTACGTCATGCAGCCGTTCAAGTGGGTGCAGAATTAAGTTTAGAATGGATTAACTCAGAAGATATTGAAGGGAATGACCCGGAAACTTACCTCAAAAATGTGCAAGGAATTGTCGTTCCTGGAGGATTTGGACAACGGGGAACCGATGGTAAAATAGCAGCCATTGAATATGCACGGGAACAAAAAATACCCTTCCTGGGATTATGTTTAGGAATGCAATGTTCAGTGATAGAATGGGCGCGTCATCAAGCTAGACTTGAACGAGCGCACAGTGCTGAATTTGACCCAGAAACTCCCAATCCTGTGATTCATTTATTACCCGAACAGCAAGACGTTGTAGACTTAGGGGGAACCATGCGTTTAGGGTTATATCCCTGCCGTTTACAACCGGATACTTTAGCGTTTAAACTGTATCAGAAGGAAGTTGTTTATGAGCGCCATCGTCATCGTTATGAATTTAATAATGCCTACCGAACATTATTCTTAGAATCTGGCTATACGATTAGTGGGACTTCCCCCGATGGTCGTTTAGTAGAAATTGTTGAATTTCCTAATCATCCTTTCTTTGTTGCGACCCAATTTCACCCCGAATTTCAGTCTCGACCCAATAGCCCTCACCCCCTATTTCAAGGATTTGTGGAAGCAACAACCCACTTATTAAAAAAAACCCAAACCTTAACAACTCAACCCAGCAACGGGCAATTAAACCCAACGGAATTACAGTCTCCTTCCGTGCTTAATTCTCCGGCGGAAGTATCCTAAAATTATCAATGCAGTTTGGGAAAAATACTAGGGGCATCCATTTCTAATCTGAAGGAAAATTTTGCACTCACCCGATCATCCTGATTTTATAACCGGGGAAAAGGGGTGAGTGATGATTTTCCTAGAAGTCTGTTATCGAATTTATTGAGTAGGAAACGAGTTGAGTCCCGGCAAGGATTCACAGGTCTGAGGAGGTCTTGTGGCTTACTGGATCAAAATGAATTATGAGCGAGAAACATATCTAATTGATCTGGATAGTATTAGTGCGTTTGCATCTGGATTTAACAAACGAATTACATTTTGGTTGCCAGATAATGGCAAACCTATTATTATTAATAATAGCAATAATCCTAAAACTTATGAAGATATTTTAGCTTATATTCAAAGGATTACTCTCCATCCCATCGGCAACTATTGGGTTAAAATTGTTTATGATCGGCATGAATATATTATTGATTTGAATCGTTTGAGTACCTTTGTATTTGATTCCAGCCAACGCATTATGTTTTGGCTTCCTGATGGCAAAGAATCCATTATTATTAATCCTCAAACTAATTCCGAAGCTTATTCTAAAGTCCTAGATTTTATTCATCAAAAAACAGGATATTCTGTGCCGTAGAGGAG
>NZ_JADEWU010000143.1:0-4753 GCF_015207485.1 Planktothrix mougeotii LEGE 06226 | reverse complement strand
GAATTTGAGCCTTGAAAGGCTCACTACTGTAGTGAGTCCTTTAGGACTCTGAATTTGAGCCTTGAAAGGCTCACTACTGTAGTGAGTCCTTTAGGACTCTGAATTTGAGCCTTGAAAGGCTCACTACGTTCAAAAAAAAAAAAAAAAAAAAAGAAAGAAGGGTAAAGAAGAAAGAAGGGTAAAGGGCTAAAGGGCTAAAGGGCAAAGGGCTAAGGAGTCCACGCAGGCGGGAAGAAAACAACACGAAATCCGTAGTTCCTGTTCCGACCGTCCGGCTCGTCCCTGCCACGAATGGCACCGCGACAATTCCGGGGATCGTCGTACCACGAACCCCCGCGTATCACCCGGTATTGAGTATTTCCCCCAGACTCCCAAACACTCCCATCTGTCGGCGCACTATTATAATTTTCATGCCAAGGGTCAGCGCACCATTCCCAAAGATTACCGTGCATATCGTATAATCCAAAAACATTGGGGGGAAAACTGCCGACAGGCGTTGTCTTTTCTCGATAAATCCCTTTAGGGCCAGAACCGTAAGTGTAATTTCCGTCATAATTAACTAAATCGGTGGTGATGGTTTCACCGAAATAAAACGGGGTTGTAGTTGCAGCGCGACAGGCATATTCCCATTCCGCCTCAGAAGGTAAACGATGGGTATTTCCTGTAAATTCAGAAAGGCGATCGCAAAATTCTACGGCTTCAAACCAAGTTACACTATCAACGGGCAAGTTATCCCCTTTAAAATAGGAGGGGTCGGACTTCAGATCAATTTGACGTTTGGGTAAACTTGCTACCGCCCGCCATTGGGCTTGAGTCACGGCATATTGACCGATTAAAAAAGAGGCTATATTAACAGTACGTTGTGGCCCTTCATCGTCACTTCGTTGTAGTTCACTGCTAGGGGAACCCATGAGGAACGTCCCGGCTGGAATTACGACTAAATCTAATATTGTCCCATTGATATTTTCACTCAAAATTTGGGCTTGGGCTTGCCAACGGTTGTTGATTTGTCCCGTTGAGTTGACGCTTACGGTTTCAAAGCTAACGGTTTTGAAGGGACTGGATGAGGGAGTTGGGGTCGGTTCAGGACTGGGAGTTAAAAAAGGGGTTGGGGCTGAGGAGGTGCTTGGACTAGAGTTATTTTCAGCAGAGGAATTAATCACTTTTTCCCCTACTAAGGCGACTATAAATCCGATACCACTAAAAGCTGCAAATTGTAATATTGTTCGTCGGGTTGGGTTCGGGGGTGGAGGCGGTGTTGCAGCTTGTCCGGGTGCAGCGACGACTGTGGCTGTAGCTGGGCGTGGAGTCGGTGTTGGGGTGGAAGTAGGTGTTGGGGTAGGAAGTAAGGTGGAAAGCGCTTGTAAGGCTTCCTGGGCGTCTTGATAGCGCTGAGGAAAGTGATCCCGCACCATTTTATCTAAAAAATTCCCGAATTTATTACTAACTTGGGCTTGGTTTCGCCAAATGACTTCTCCAGTATTCGGATCATCGGGTAAGGTGTCCGGTATTCTTCCAGTTAGGGCTTGTATTCCGACCATCCCAACGGCATAAATATCACTGGCGAGTTTAGGTTTACCGTGAGCTTGTTCCTTGGGTTGGTAGCCCGGAGTTCCTATCGCAATGGTGAAGGTGGTTTGCCCTTGAGCATTGACGATTAAGGTTCCGATTTGTTTAACGGCTCCAAAGTCAATTAAGATAATTTTACCATCATTGCGTCGCATTAAATTAGCGGGTTTAATATCTCTATGGATGATATTTTGTCGATGAACAACCGCTAAAATTTCTAGGATATTTTTTAATAATGTAATAACAGCAGATTCAGTTAATTTGACACCGGATTTGATTTCGTGGGTCAAGTCATGGCCGTTAATGAAGTCTTGAACAAAATAAAATTCCCCCTGTTCTTCAAAGTGGGCGAAAAGTTTAGGAATGCGTTCATCTAAACGACTCAGTTTATAGAGGACAGTGGCCTCTTCTTCAAATAGCTTTCGAGCAATTACTAATAGGGCGGAGGTGGGATTTTTGGGTTTAAGATGTTTGACGACGCAGTGGGGATGTCCGGGTAGGTCTAAGTCTTTAGCGAGGTAGGTTTCACCAAAACCTCCTCCTCCCAGGAATTGTATGATTTGATAGCGGTTACGGAGGGTTCGACCTACTAGCATAATAATTGACTATTTTATTATTCAATTTTTTAATATACTCTAAATTATGATCTGTTACCACTGTATTCACGACATCCCAGAAACTCCAGTATCAGGTTAGTGAGTTTTTCATTGATCAAGTTAGCAAGCGAGGACGCAGGGCTAACGCCAACGCACTGCAATTATTGTTAATTGGATTAATTTTTAATAAAATCTTGATGTTCAACCGTTGCAATTCCCTGTTGTAAAATCGCTAAAACTTGAGCTAAATTACCCGCTAATAAGGCTTGTTCATCTAACCATAACCCTGGAAATATTTCGCTTTTTATAATGCCTTCTGAATTCGCTAAAAGTTTAATATATTGTCCTTCTTTTAATCTAAACCAATCTAATTGTTGTTCATACACTCGCCAAATTAAATATTCTTGGACTTGGTTACGACGATAAACCTTTAACTTTTGGTGAGCATCAATAGAAGCACTGGAAGCAGCAATTTCAACAATTAATTCTGGCGCACCTTCGACATAATCATCTTCACTAATTGTAGATTGTCCCCCCTGTTCAATTCTTAATAAAGCATCCGGCTGAGGTTCATTATCTTGATCCAGGCGAACTGTTGTATTATCGGCTAAACCGACTCCGGGTGTTGCTGCTTCATAAAAAGCTAACCAACCCATAATAGAAGCATGGGGTTTTCCATGACTTTTGTAACGTAATGCAGCCGCCATATAGACAATTCCTTCGATCAATTCTGCTTTTTTAACATCAGACATTGTGCCATAACGGCGTTCAAACTCAATTCGAGTCAATTGATCGCCGTTTTCTAAGGGTAGAGTTGTTAAAGTGGATACCATATTATTAGAGAGCAGCATCGTCATCTCCAATTTTAACTACTAATCTTTCCTTAAGTATATCCCAATTCCCAGTTGATGTACAAGACTTCAGAAACAGAGTGTATAACCCTGATTTTAGACTTGATAAATTCTAATACTAAATAGAGTTTTCATACCGACTTTATTCTTAAGTTAGAGCGATGATATCAGCAGATTAGCTCAATTTTTATCAAGAGGTTTTGACAACCAAATTTGATAGGAGCCCTGAAGGGCTCACTACGATTTTATGGGGTTGCGGGTTGGCGGATAGCATTGTTGGATTTTTGTAGGAATTGATAGCGAATCTTCAAGAATTAAGGAGTTTGTACTAAAATTTGATTACGATTTGGATCACCAATACCCGGACGACGACCATCAATATGAGGTTGAATTAATTCAGGTAATGGATTAGGAGAACCCCATTGACTCAGCAATTGTTGTAATAATAAATCCTGATCGGCTCTTAATCCATCTAAATCCGTTCCGCGATTAATAATAGCAAACCAAACTAAACCTCGGTCACGGGTGGGTAAAACCCCGGCTAATGCACTAACATCCGATAACGTTCCGGTTTTCACTGGAGTAGAAACGGGTATTTTTCGGTCTTCTAAAGTACCTTGGGTATCTATTCCTGCAATGGGAAATAAATCAGCAACGGTAAGATTAGTATCTTGTAAATATCGAGCTAATGCCATAAACATTCCGACAACAGCCCTCGGAGAAATTTGATTTTCAGGTTCTAATCCCGACCCATTAATTAAGCGAATTTCATCGATAGGAACTCCTGCGGCTTGTGACGCTAATTGCCTAACTCTAGCAGCCCCCCCAACATTTGCGGCTAAAATTTCAGCCATCAGATTATTACTATAAATATTCATTTGTTTAATAATTTCAACTAAGGCTAAAGAATGATGACGAATAATTAACGTTGAATTAGTACCCCCAAATTGAGACACTACATTTCCCGCAATCACAACTTGAGGTTTAGCGGTTCCCGGTGTCATCCGAGAGTGTTGGTAAATAATTTCTTCATTCCAAGAAGCTGAATTTAATGCTTGTTTGAATAATTGACCCGCTTTTACTGGATCAACTTCATAATTCATATAGAAATTACCCGCGATGATTAAATTGCCAGTGACTCCACGAATTCCCATTTGATTTAAAGTATTTCCTAATGCGATCGCTTCTTCCCAAATAAAAAACGGATCACCATTCCCGGTAATGACTAAATCCCCCTGTACCACACCCCCAACAATCGGCCCAGTGACCCCTATTAACGTCTCAAACCGATGTTCAGGGTTCCAAACCTGGAGGGATGCCAAAGAAGTCGCAATCTTCGTCAGAGAAGCCGCAGGCAGGGGTGTTGTCCCCGAATTCTTAGCCAAGGGAACCCAACTTGACTGCACCCAGACCCCCTGTATATCCTTTGAAAGCCCTTTTGACGATAATCGATTCAAATATTGCTGCACAACTGCTTCTGCAACCGGATCAGGCTGTTGGGGAAACACCACTTGCGATAACTCCGTTTCCAAATCCTCCAACACAGAAGCATTCAGTCCTTCCTGATTCACTCCTGCCATTTCCAACCAAACACTCACTAATCCCGAACTAATAATATCAATCATACTTAAGCACTAAAAAACATCAAACAAACACAAAACAAACCCAATAGAAAGAATAAATGAAAAACTCTTCCCTTGCTCCCCCTTGTCCCCCTTGTCCTGTCTCTTATACACA
>NZ_JADEWU010000015.1:0-90249 GCF_015207485.1 Planktothrix mougeotii LEGE 06226 | reverse complement strand
ACAAATAACAGATAACAGTCAACTATCAACCATCAACAACTATGCCAAAATATGTCATGTTTGGAACCTATTGCGAGGATGTTCTGGAAAAGCGGGAACCCTATCGGGCGGCGCATTTGGAAGGATTAAAACAACAAAAAGAATCGGGTGTTTTATTAACCATTGGCCCGACTCAGGATGTCACAAAGGTATTTGGGATTTATGAAGCCGAAGATGAAGCAACGGTGCGTCAGTTAGTGGAGTCTGACCCCTATTGGCAAAATGGGATCTGGACAGAATATGATGTGAAAGCCTGGATACAAGTTTATTAAGGCAGATACAAAAATTGCGATCGCCTATCCCTCAATTTTGAGAAATAAGCGATCGCAACTTTAAATAATCAGTTTTTCAGTTTGATGGGACGGAGACAAGTTTAGAGATGTTGATGGTAGCGAGCGTATTTTGCCTTAGTGAGCTTTTTTGCGACGAGACATTGCTAAAGCAGCGCCGACTAAACCTAAACCTAAAACGGTTGTGGGTTCAGGAACAGCCGTAGCTACCACTTTAAAGTCTGGGCCGTTGTAGCTTTCTAGGCTGGTCAACCGCAGACCTTTGAACAATTTGGCATCGGTTACGCCTAAGTCTAACAAACTGAGACCAAAAGAACCTACTTGTTGAGCGCCCGTAATTTCTGTGGTATCAAGTTTATAGCCAGCGTTTTGCCATGTTTTTGAATATAAGTTAACGACCGACCCCAATGAACCATCAGTAAACACAGCCTGAACATCCAGTTTGCTGTTTTTACCTCGTTCAAAGAACAGGAAATTATCTGCTGGTTTTGCAAAGAACAAGTCCAGGGTGAAACTGCCTTTGTCTTCTGTATCAACAATATTGCTTAAATTTAGATTGCCCAGTGAGGCAACTAAATCGCTTGCTGTGGGAGCTTCTGCTTTAATTCCTGATGCTTGATCCCCTTTATCGCTACTGGCAGCCCCAGTATTTCCTTTCGTCCAGAGGTCATTGTCGATAATATCAACTTTGTTTACGAGGGAGAAATTATTATAGGTTTTACTGTTAAATTCAACTGAATTTAAGGTAATGTCTTTCTTCCAAGATGTCGTGTCGCTGGTGGAATAGTTGGTTTTGAAGGTAAAGGCTTGAGCAGATGTAGCGTAAACACCTGTTAAAGCCAAGGTTGAGATTAAAGTGGTGAAGAATCTAGTTTTCATTTGGAACTCCTGTGTGTGAATATCCTACTGGTTACTGTTACCCTTAACTTTTGACCCGGTTGTTCTGGTTATCTCCCTAAAGGGGGGACATCTCAGCAACCAGAGTGATTCATACAAGCGGTTATTACTACATTAGCAAACCTTCTGGCTTTGTCACCCCATTCCCGAAAAAGTCTTGTAAGTTTTACAGAACTTTTATAGTTCTAAGCTTTTATTTAAAGAATTAACCAAATTCTTGTATTTCACCGGGACAAACCCTATCTATATTATAGGAAATGGGCGGGTGATTGAGCGGATTATTATATTGTTAATATAAGAGGGTTTCCATCTCCGCAAGATCATGGATTTTTGAAAAATATTCAATCCGGGATTAAACCCCATTTTTAGAGATAATGAGGTAAATATTAATCTCTGGGTAGACATATTTATTAATCTTATGCAAACTGAAATATTGATTCTATCTTGAGTGCTAATCTCAAACCCAGACTAAACCCCTGAATCTATGAATCAGATTATTATTTTTGACTTTGACGGAACTTTAGCGGATACCCTACATACGGTGGTTACAATTACCAATCGTTTATCAGGGGAATTTGGCTATTCCCCGACTAACCCTGAAACACTTGCTCAAATTCAAAATTTAAGCTCTTGGCAGATTATTCAACAATCGGGAATTTCTCTATTTAAACTGCCTTTTTTGCTGAAGCGAGTGATTGATGAATTAAATCAGGATTTACAACAGATTGATTTATTCCCTACAATTCCTGAGATTCTTCGACAATTGCAGGAGCAGAATTATACTCTTTATATTATTACCTCTAACTCTAAAATTAATGTAATTACAATTTTATCTCGTTATGATTTAATTAATTATTTCAAGAATATCTATTCAGGAATTAATTTGTTTGGCAAACATAAAATTATTAACCAATTATTAAAACAAGAAAGAATAGAACCCCAGCAAGCTATTTATATTGGGGATGAAACGAGAGATATTAATGCAGCTAGAAAATCTAAAATTAAAAGTATTGCTGTGAGTTGGGGATATAATTCCGCCGAGGTTTTAGCCCGCCATCACCCCAATGCTTTAATTTCTCATCCGTCTGAACTGATTGCTGCTATTGAGAATATACAGCCCTGAAGGGCTTACTACAAGGGACGGCGGGGAATTTCATGGGTCAGGAAATCATAAGCCATATCTGTATTAGGAAAAATGGCTCTGGCTTCTGTTAATAAATCATCTAAAATAATTGAATTTCCGGGAGCGTAACGGGGGCTAAAATGGGTCATCATTAACTGTTTAGCTCCGGCGGCTAACGCAACCTGTGCCGCCATTGTTGATGTGGAATGTAATCGTTGAAAAGCCATTTCTGCATCTTGATGGGAGAACGTTGCTTCATGGACTAAAACATCCGCATCCTGCGCTAATTCCACCGCTCCTTCACAAAAAACGGTATCTGTACAATAAACAAATTTACGACCGATTTGGGGAACTCCACAAAGTTCTGTCCCTCGAATAATCCGACCATCGGAAAGAGTTACAGTTTGTCCTTGTTTAAGTTGAGCATAAATTGGCCCCGGTGGAATGCCTAATTTTTTGGCTTTTTCGACATCAAATCGTCCCGGTTTATCCTTTTCAATAATCCGATATCCAAAGGCTGTCACCCGATGTTTCAAATACCCACAAACCACTTGATATTCTTCATCTTCAAAAATCATTCCTGGTTGAATAGTATGGACTTTAACCGGGTAAGAAAAATGGGTTTGAGAATAACGCACACAGGCTTGTAAATAATCTGATAATCCGGCTGGCCCATAAATATCAATGCGTTTGGCATTTCCCGCTAACCCACAACTGGCTAATAATCCCGTTAACCCAAAAATATGATCTCCGTGTAAATGGGTAATAAAAATTCGACTAATTTGGCTGACTTTTAAATCACTGCGAAGGAATTGATGTTGCGTTCCTTCCCCACAGTCAAACAACCAAATTTCAGCCCGTTGCGGTAAACGCAGAGCTAGACTGGAAACATTGCGCGATCGTGTCGGAACCCCGGAGCTAGTGCCTAAAAAAGTAATCTGCATTGACTCGCTCCTTCCATCTTCAAATACCAAAAAAATGTGCTATATAACCAAGGTGCAGTTCTAATCTATCCATCTTACCGGATCTGATCGCAACAATGGTTTGTTCTGTTCCTCAATCCTGGAATCCTTTAGTCTCCTTCCCCACCTCCCTACAACGGGTTAAGCGTTATTGGTGGACAACGCTGCTGATTTGGTTGTGTTGGGTAGCCCCAGCCCAAGCTCAATTATTATTACGGGTCGCTATTGAAGACGGGGCCAATCAAGTCAAAGTTGGCAGCACCACCAAAGCCATTGTCCGAGATGGCAATGGCCAAGCCCTAGGGGAATTAGTGGCGATGGGGGGCGGTGTCGCTCAAACAAAATCAGGAAAAGTCGCCTTGGGAAACTGGCAAGGCTCTCAACTTTGGATTGATCCGAGTAATAATGGGAATGTTTGGATCGGTAACGGTTGGTATCGGGGACGAGTGTTATTAGTGCCGAGGAATGGTAAATTAACGGCAATTAATTATGTCGATTTAGAGGAATATCTCTACAGCGTGCTGGGGGCGGAAATGGATGGTGGATGGCCCCAGGAAGCTTTGAAAGCCCAAGCGGTTGCAGCGCGAACCTACGCCCTCTACAAGCGTCAACGCAGCAATGGTATTTTTGATGTCGGGGATGACCAAGGTTGGCAAGTTTATAAAGGATTAGTTACGGAGTCTACTGGAACAGTGGCGGCGGTGAATGCTACAAGAGGACAGGTGTTAACCTATAACGGTCAAGCGATTTTAGCGGCGTTTCATTCGGCCTCTGGGGGACATACGGAAAATGTTGAGGATGTTTGGAATGAACCTTTACCGTATTTACGGGGAGTTCCTGATTTTGACCAAGGAACCCCAGTGTTTGAGTGGACAAAAACCTTTTCGCAAGCGGATTTAAGTAAACGAATTTCGGGTGTGGGGAGTATTACAACGATGACCCCCCAACGGACTTCAGCGTTTGGCAGTATTCTAGCGATGAAAGTCGTTGGCGATAAAGGGACACGAGTGATGAGTGGGGAGGATATTGCTTCTGCGTTAGGACTGCGTAGCACTCGGTTTCAAATCAGCCGTAAAAGTGGAACTACGAGTTTTCAGGTTACAGGTCGCGGGTTTGGTCACGCCGTGGGTTTAAGTCAATGGGGCGCTTATAATTTAGCTCGTGGTGGATACAATTACCAGCAAATTTTAGCCCATTATTACCGCAATACAAATTTAGCAAAAATTGAAGTTCGTTAACCGTAGTGAGTCCTTTAGGACTCTTTTATTGATTTCAAGTGTTAGGAAGAAGCCCTGAAGTTCGTTAACCGTAGTGAGTCCTTTAGGACTCTTTTATTGATTTCAAGTGTTAGGAAGAAGCCCTGAAGTTCGTTAACCGTAGTGAGTCCTTTAGGACTCTTTTATTGATTTCAAGTGTTAGGAAGAAGCCCTGAAGTTCGTTAACCGTAGTGAGTCCTTCAGGACTCTTTTATTGATTTCAAGTGTTAGGAAGAAGCCCTTCAGGGCTTACTACTGTTAGCCTAAAATTAGGGTTTCTGTGACGGCTAAAATTTGATCAAATTGAAATTCATCAGCTAATTTTTTGAGGGTTAATGCTAAGGCTGAATAGGATTCAGGAATTTCCTGAATTAACTCAAAAACCCGTTTTTCTTGAGTACATAATACCGCTTCATGAAACTGTTGAATCCAAGCCGGAGGCATTAATACTAAACAATCTAAGCTTAAATCTCCCGGTGTTGAGATTCTTTCTAAATTGGAGTTTAAATGGGTTGAGGTTTGAGAGTCTGCATATTCATATTCTAGCCCTAAATATTCTGCCATTTTTTCAAAGATAATATGATCTTGGAAGGGTTTACTCACAAAATCATCACATCCGGCTTGCAAAACTTGGGCACGTTCTTCTTTAAAGGCATTTGCTGTTAATGCAATAATAATGGGGGAATTTTCCGAGGGGGAATTTGCCCGAATGCGACGAGTTGCTTCGATTCCATCCATGACCGGCATTCGCATATCCATCCAAATTAAATGGGGTTGCCAACTTAAGCTTAATTCTACGGCTTCTTGACCGTTGAGGGCTTCTCGAACTTCAAACCCAGTTGTTGATAAAAGCTCAACTAAAACTTGGCGATTTTCGACGGCATCTTCAACAATTAAAATCCGATAGGTTGGTTGTCCTGGGACTAAACCCACCACAGATTTTTTAGAAAGTTGGGGTTGAATATCGCAACAATCTGCCAAACCCGTTTTAATAAAAAATTTAACCCAAGTTCCTGTTCCTAAGAGACTATTAACAATAATATTTCCTCCCATCATTTGCACAAATTGTTGACTGATGGGTAAACCTAACCCAGTTCCTTCTTTGGATTTTCGTCCTGTTTCTGTTTGTCCAAAGGCTTCAAATAATAAATCAATTTCTTCAGAGGCAATACCTGGGCCAGTATCCTCGACTTCAAAGGTAATTTTAATGGGTTCGGGTAAAACGTCTATAGGTTCTGAATTTTGAGCCTCCGTTGTGATAGATTTGGGAAAAATAGTGTCTTGTTTAACCCGTAAAATCACACAACCGACTTCTGTAAATTTAATCGCATTTCCCAATAAATTAATTAAGACTTGGCGAAGCTTACTTTCATCGGTTTTAATATATTGAGGTACATTTTGATCGCGTTCAAAAATTAAATTTAATCCTTTCATTTCTGCTTTTAATTCTAACATTTCTTGCAAGTTATTTAACAAGCGATAAAGATCAAAACTGGTTTCATTGAGTGTGAGTCGTCCCGCTTCTATTTTAGACATTTCTAAAACATCATTAATTAAATCGAGTAAATGTTCTCCACTGCGTTCAATAATTCGGAGATATTCCTGTTGGACAGAACTTAATCCTGAATGTTTCGCTAAAATTTGAGTAAAGCCTAAAATCGCATTCAGAGGTGTTCTTAATTCATGACTCATATTGGCTAAAAATTCACTTTTAGCATGGTTCGCTGCATCGGCTGTGTCTTTAGCTTCCTTCAATTGAGCTAATAATTTCGCTTGTTGAATGGCTACCCCTAATTGATTCGCAACTTGGGTTAATAAACTCACTTCTCTGGGTTGCCAATGACGGCTACTGGTATGTTGATAAGCTCCTAATAATCCCCATAATATTTCTCCTACAAAAACCGGAACTAAAATATAAGCTCGAATCTGAAATTGTTGTAAAACTTTGAGGGTAGAGGGGGATAAAGGGGCATTAAAAATATCATCAATAATTAAAGGCTGATGGTTTTGATATTGATCAATTTTGGGATATTTAAAATGAGTTTCTAACCATAAATTTTTATGTTCAGCTTGTTCTAAAGGAATGCCGCAGGACAGTTTAGATTCAAAAATAAATTCTCCGCGACGGTCGGATATAAAACGATAGACCACGACGCGATCGCATTGTAAAATTTGTCTGACTTCCTGGGTGGTTGCACTAAAAATTGTATCAATATCTAAAGTTTGACGAATCCGATCAATAACCCGTGCTAAAGCTCGTTCTTGTTCGGCAACTTTTGCCTGTTCTTCTGAACGTTTTTGAGCTTGGGTTAAGAGTTCTGCTTGTTGTAAAGCAACGCCTAATTGAACGGCAATTTTCCGCACAAATTCAATTTCTTTTTTTTGCCATTGACGGGGAGTTGAACATTGATGAATACACAATAACCCCCATAATTCATCCCCTTTGAGTAAGGCAACAACTAAATTTGCTTTAATTTGAAATTGAGCTAACAGTTGCACATAACAATCTGTTAAGCCTCCTTGATAAATATCGGGTAAAACTAACACATGACCGAGGGGATAATTTTGAGCAAATCTCGCACCAAAACAATGATCTTCTATCTCAGTTTCTAAAACCGAACAAAAGGGAAATAAAACATTTTCTGAAACAAATTTTCCGTAATTCCAATAGGAATTAGGCTCAAATTGAAATACAGCCACTCGATCAGCATTTAATAGTTGACGAAGTTCAGAAGTGGCGGTTTGAAAAATCGTATTAATATCTAAAGTGCGCCGGATTTTATCAATCACTTGGGCTAAAGCTCGTTCTCGTTCTGCATCCTCCACTAAACTTTCAGCTTGACGTCGCAATTCATCGGCTAATATGGTTTCTAAATCTCGTTTTTGTTTTTCCGTTTGGGCGAGTAATTCAGCTTGTTGAATTGCGACTCCTAGTTGTCCGCCAATTTGAACTAAAAACTTAATTTCTGAGGTTTCCCAATGTCGGGCACTTTGATTTTGGTAGACTGCTAATAATCCCCATAATTGTTTCCCTTGATAAATTGCGATAATTGCATAAGCTTGGGCTTCATACCGTTCTAACGCTTGAATATAACAGGTAGAAAAATTAGCTTTATAAATATTGTCACAAACTCGAAAAACTTCTCCCCGTGTAAAATCTCCCCCTTGGGTTTCTTGTAGATAGCTATCAGTAACGTCGGGAGTTGCTAAATATTTCAGGCTACATTGACTAATATTAGCTCCAAATTGCGGATCATATTTTTGTTCTTCAATTAAAGATTTCCATCCCTCGGCTTTAGATTCAACTAAAAATTCTCCACTCCAGTCAGCATTAAATCGATAAATCACCACCCGATCAGCTTTTAAAAGTTGACGAACTTCTTGGGTTGTGGTTGTAAAAATCGTATCCAATTGTAAGGATTGACGAATTTTATTAATAATAGCAGCAACTGCTTTTTCTCGTTCAACAGCCTGATTTACCGCTTGGGTTAAATATTCAGACTGCATTTGCAACTTTTTAACAAATTCTGCGTGTTGTAATGCCACGCCTAAATGGGTAGCGATTTGGCGGACAAATTCCATTTCCGATTCTTTCCATTCACGGGGGCCAGAACATTGATGAATGCAGAGTAATCCCCATAAATTTTCCCCTTTCAGTAAGGGTGAAACCAGATTAGCTCTGATTTGAAATTGGGATAACATTTGGGCATAGCAACGCGGTAATGGTAATGTATAAATATCATCGGCTGCCCAGATTTTGCCATAAAAATAATAGTTAATATAATGTTCTCCAAAACAGTGATCTTTGATTTTTGCCGATAATGCTGAACGAAAATTGGGTAAAACATCTTCAGATACAAATTCTCCCCATTGATATTGGGAATCTGGATCAAACCGATACATTCCCACCCGATCCGCATTCAACAGTTGACGCACTTCAATAGCCGTAGACTTAAAAATACTATCTAAATCTAAAGATTCTCGAATTTTACTAATAACCGCAAATAGTGCTTTTTGTTGGGCAACTTGATAAGGTTCTGTACTCTTGGCTTTTTCGAGTTGTAATACCCGTTTTCGCAGGGTTTCAAGTTCCTGAATTAAGGCGGCTTCCGCCTCCTGATTGCTTGAAATTGGTTCGGGTTCAGACATAGGTTTTATTCAATAAAATAACACTACAATTTCGACCTTGTTTTTTAGCTTGATAGAGGGCACGATCAGCCCATTCAATTAACAGAGAGGGACTAGATTGGCAATGAGGAATGAGACAGGTAATCCCCAAGCTTAAGGTGATATAAGGGCTGACTTGAGATTGGTCATGAACCAGTTTTAAAGATTGTACTTTTTTTTGAATCGTTTGGGCAATGATTTCGGCTTCTAGGATATCTGTTTCCGGTAAAATAACCGCAAATTCTTCCCCCCCATAACGAGCAACTAAATCTGTTGTCCGGGGAATGGCTTGACTAATGGCTTGGGCGATCGCGCGTAAACAATCATCTCCGGCTTGATGACCATAAGTATCATTATAGGATTTAAAGTAATCCACGTCACACATAATTAAAGCCAGGGGTTTTTGTTCTCCACAAAGTTGCATCCATTTCTGTTGTAAATAGTGATCAAATTGCCGTCGATTTGCCGTTTGAGTTAATCCATCTAAATGAGCTAACCGTTGTAATTCTTGATTGAGTTTTTGCAGTTCAGATTGAGATTCTTTGAGAGCGATTTCAATTTGTTTTCGAGCTTTAATTTCTTGTTGTAATCGTTCATTTTGTTCTAAGAGTTGTTGATGTTGAATTCGCAAGGTCAAATGATTTTTAACCCGGACTAAAACTTCTTCAACTTGAAAAGGTTTGGTAATATAATCAACGCCTCCAACACTAAAAGCTTTGACTTTATCTAAAACATTATCCAAGGCACTAATAAAAATAATGGGAATTTCGGCAGTCATGGGATCAGATTTGAGAGCTTGACAGACTTCATAGCCGTCGAGATCCGGTAACTTAATATCCAGAACAATCAAATCTGGTGGAGCAGCTTTAGCCGTTTTTAATGCCATTACTCCTTTTGTCACCCGTCTGACTTCATATTGATGTTCCATTAACATCGTTGATAATAGTCTTAAATTATCGGGTTTGTCATCAACTAATAAAATACTTCCTAGGGAAGATTGCGAATTTGCAAAATGAATCATTATAAGCGGCCAGGAACAGGTTAAAGTAAATGGGGAACCAGTTAATATGTGAAATTCGAGGGCTTAAAAAATCAAAAAATTGATTATTGATCGTTGCATCTATTTTATCAGAATTCTTAGCCGTTGATTAAAAGATGGATGTTGCTGATGATATTAAGGTCAAGGGGAATAGCCCCCCCTATTGAGCCGTTAACCGTATCACTAAGTAAGCATTTCAATTCAAAATCCGTAATTTTACGGATTGTTTTTCCCCTCTAAAAGACTCAAGCTCTCCAATTTTCATCGAAAAATTGGGTAGAAACCCCTAAGTTCTACTTAGGCTTTGTATTTGTAGTTTAAAACACTCACAAAAAGACGTGCTATAATGTGAGGCATGGAAAAAGCCTTTAGTTACCGATTTTATCCGAGCCCAGAACAAGAGTCGCTCTTGCGGCGCACCTTGGGCTGTGTAAGGTGGGTTTACAACAAGGCTCTCCATGAGAGAACTCAAGCCGGGTATGAAAAGCAAGAAAGAGTGGGATACACTCAAACGTCTTCAATGTTGACTGAGTGGAAAAAACAAGAAGATTTGGCTTTTCTGAATGAAGTTAGCTGTGTTCCTTTACAGCAAGGATTGAGACATCTTCAGTCGGCATTTGCTAATTTCTTTGCAGGAAGGGCGAAATATCCCAACTTTAAGAAGAAAAGGAACGGCGGTAGTGCTGAATTTACAAAGTCGGCATTTAAGTTTAAAGATGGAAAAATCTACCTTGCCAAAAGTGCTGAACCTTTGGATATTCGATGGTCTAGGCAGATTCCAAAAGGATGTGAGCCGTCTTCTGTAACCGTCAAAATGCACCCATCAGGACGTTGGCATATTTCCATTCGTTTTGACGATCCAACAATTAAGCCATTGCCCGTTAACAAGAATGCAATTGGGCTGGACTTGGGTATTACAAGTTTGATCGCTACGAGTAATGGGGATAAAGTTGTCAATCCCAAACAATTTAAGCAGCATTACAGAAGATTGAGACGGGCGCAGAAAAACCTTTCTCGTAAACAGAAAGGTTCTAAAAACAGAGAAAAAGCCAGGGTTAAGGTGGCGAAAATTCACTTGAAAATCTCTGATTCTCGTCAATATTTCTTGAATAAGTTAACGACTAATTTGGTCCGTGAAAATCAAACGATTGCCGTTGAGTCGTTAGCTGTCAAGAATCTGGTTAAAAACCACAAACTCGCATTAGCGATTTCCGATAGCGGATGGAGTGAATTAGTTCGACAATTAGACTACAAATGCCGATGGTATGGGCGTAATCTAGTCAAGATTGACCCATGGTTTCCTAGTAGCAAACGCTGTGGAAATTGTGGTTATATAATGGATAAATTGCCGTTAAATATTCGGGAATGGGAATGTCCTAATTGTGGAATAGTCCATGACCGAGATATCAACGCCAGTCGCAATATTTTGGCCGCCGGGCTGGCGGTGTCAGTCTGTGGAGCGACCAGAAGACCTGAACAGAAAAAATCTGTGAAGGCGGGTGCTAAGAAGCAGAAACCCAAATCGTGAGGTTTGGGAATCCCCGCCCTTTAGCGAAGCGGAGGGCGAGGGAGGATGTCAACCAGATGTCATATCTCTGCCACAAGGATGTCATATTCGTCCTATATCTTAAGAAATATCAGGGCAGACAGAAACCAGTCCAATCCCTGAAATCCTTATAGATGAGGTATTAAATATGAAATCCGATTTTGATCCGGCAAATTCTTTAGAGTCCCGTCGTTTAGAGTGGACAGACCCATCTCACCCCACTTCCCAACGCCCTCGGACACAATCTTTAAAGTCGTTATCTTTAATCTTATTAGGAACTGGACTCGGAATTGCGGGGGTGTCCCTTACCCATCAACTGCAACAACGCCCTCAGCCCACTTCCCCAACGGTAACTGCTCCCGTACCCCCGATGTCGATGCCAGCCCCGGTCAATTCTATGTCGGGAACTATTGCCGATCCTGACCTGATCACTTCTGTTGTGGAGCAAGTTGGGCCAGCCGTTGTGCGAATTAATGCTACAAAAACGATTGAAAGTCAGATTCCTGAACAGTTTAATGATCCGTTTTTTCAACGGTTCTTTGGTTCCCAAATGCCTAATTCTCCTCAACAGGAAATCGTTAGAGGTTCCGGGTCAGGATTTATTGTTAATTCTAATGGTCGAATTATTACCAATGCTCACGTTGTCGATGGGGTAAAAAATGTTTCTGTTGTGCTTAAAGATGGTCGTCAATTTGAAGGAAAAGTGATTGGAAGTGATCCGGTTACGGATGTTGCTGTGGTTCAAATTGAAGCGAATAATTTACCAACGGTTTCATTAGGAAATTCAGAGGCTTTACAACCGGGGGAATTAGCGATCGCTATTGGTAATCCTTTAGGATTAGATAATACGGTAACGGTGGGAATTGTTAGCGCTACAGGTCGTTCAGGAAGTGAAGTTGGAATCCCTGATAAACGAGTTAGTTTTATTCAAACCGATGCTGCTATTAATCCAGGGAATTCTGGGGGGCCGTTACTGAATCAAAAGGGTGAAGTAATTGGAATGAATACGGCTATTATTCAAGGCGCCCAAGGGTTAGGATTTGCTATTCCGATTAACCAAGTTCAACGTATTGCGGAGCAAATTTCAACCACTGGGAAAGTTCAACACCCCTATTTAGGGATTCAGATGGTAACACTTTCTCCTGAAGTCAAAGAAAGTTTAAATCAAGATCCCAATAGTCCGATTAGTGTGAATGAAGATCAGGGGATATTAATTGTTCGAGTCATCCCCAATTCTCCCGCTCATCAATCAGGATTACGGGCTGGAGATGTCATTATTCAAGTGGATAATAAACCGGTTACGAAAGCCGATGAAGTTCAACAAGCGGTTGAAAATGTAACGGTCGGAAGTTCGTTAAGAATGCAAGTTCAACGTCAAGGTCAACCGTTAAATTTAGAAGTAAAAACCGGAGCCATCCCCACCCAAGAATCAGTGATAAATAATCAATAATCAGTGTTCAGTTATCAGTTTCTAGCCTTCAGTCTTCAGTCTTTAACCCATAATTAAAAACTGTCAACTATTAACTATTAACTGATAACTGATAACTGATAACTGATAACTGATAACTGATAACTGTTAATTAATCGGATCATGAACCGTTACTAATTTTGTACCATCGGGAAAGGTCGCTTCTACCTGAACTTCATGAATCATTTCAGGAATGCCTTCCATGACCTCTTCCCGCTTTAAAATTGTTTTTCCATAACTCATTAATTCAGCAACGGTGCGTCCTTCCCTAGCGCCTTCTAAAATTGCTGCTGTAAGATAAGCAACGGCTTCAGGATAATTCAATTTTAATCCTTTTTCCTTGCGTCTCTCAGCCAATAAAGCAGCCGTAAAAATTAAAAGTTTATCTTTTTCTTGGGGAGATAATTGCATAAATAATCCTGGCGGAATTTTAACGAATTAAATTTGCCAAACACGAGGTTTAGCGATCAATTGTCCGGTATAATTTTGACGAAGTAACCGCCAAACATCCGTAAACCAGTCTATCACCTCTTGGGTAGAATTTCCCCGATAGCGACAGAGTAATCCTGATGTTAATTGAGTCACTCCAGCTTCACTAGAAGTTTCTCGCTGTTCCCACAGTTGTCGTATCCTTTGAATTAGATCTTCTGAAATAGGTTGTCCAACCCAAGTTAAGGTAGCAATTACAGGTTGTCCTCCTAAACTATGAGGACTATTTAATAAATCTTCATGGGCTATAAATCCCTGTCGATCAATCCAAAGTGGACGGTTATTTTGCCAGATTTCTGTACAGGATTTCCACTGTCCTTGGGTGAAGGTTTCTCCCCGTGCTGTTCGTCCAAATCGCGTGATTTCCCATCCTAAATAGCACCCAGAATCAGCTAAATTAACTTGTATATTTTGGCTAAAGATTGCTCCATTAAAAATGATACTTTCACGGGGAATAAACTCTAAATAGGCATTTTCTTGAACTTCTATTTTAATATTTTGTTGGCTAATTTCTCCGGTACTGCGATAAATTTTGCTGGCGGCTGGTGTGGTTAAGACGACTTGAGTTTCGGGTTGTAAATTAATGGTTTGAGATAAGCGATCGCCTCCGACTATTCCGCCAGCAGTATGTAAAATAATACTATGGCAAATTGCTTTTCCTTCAGGATAAAAGCAACGCTGAATTTTTAAGGGTGCTTGGCTATAAGCTTTAACTAATTGGGTAGAATTGCCAATTTTTTGATAGTCTAATTCTAAAATACCATGCCATTGAGAGGGATTTAGTTCTAAATTACTCATATCAATCTTAAACGTAGTAAGCCCTTCATGGCTTTCTTATAAACGATTTAACACCAACTACAATCTCCATCTATTCCCTATTCCTTTCAATCTTAAACGTAGTAAGCCCTTCAGGGCTTTCTTACAAATAATTTAACACCAACTACAATCTCTATCTATTCCCTATTCCTTTCAATCTTAAATGTAGTAAGCCCTTCAGGGCTTTCTTACAAATAATTTAACACCAACTACAATCTCTATTTAGTTCCTATTCCTTTAATTTAATCAGTTATTAGTGTTAGGTTTTGGTGGGGACGGATGGAGGAGAAAGCCCTGAAGGGCTTACTACTGGATGAGGATGGAGGAGAAAGCCCTGAAGGGCTTACTACTGGATGAGAATGGAGGAGAAAGCCCTGAAGGGCTTACTACTGGATGAGATGGGATTTAATAAATTTAGTAATAACATCTAGTCCTTGTTTGGTTTTTAAATTGGTAAAGACAAAGGGTTTATTTCCTCGCATTTTTTTAGCATCTCGTTCCATAATGTTTAAATCTGCACCCACTAAAGCTGCTAAATCTATTTTATTAATCACTAATAAATCTGATTTAGTAATTCCTGGCCCTCCTTTGCGAGGAATTTTATCTCCGGCTGCGACATCAATTACATAAATCGTAATATCGACTAATTCTGGGCTAAAAGTTGCTGCTAAATTATCCCCTCCGCTTTCCACAAATAATACATCTAAATGTTTAAATTGGGTTTCTAATTGTTCAATAGCGGCTAAATTTAATGAAGCATCTTCTCGAATGGCTGTATGCGGACAACCTCCGGTTTCTACCCCTAAAATCCGATCACTTTCTAAGGCTTTAGAACGAACTAAATATTGAGCATCTTCTTGAGTATAAATATCATTGGTCACCACTGCCAATTGATAGGAACTTCGCATTTGCTTACATAAAGCATCAACTAAGGCCGTTTTCCCTGAACCGACAGGCCCCGCAATTCCAACTCGTAACCCAGACATAAAATTAATATAAAATGACTATTTTAATTATAGCAGATTAATTATAAATTAATACTTTAATCTGTAAAAAATTATTTCTACTTAACTTCTAAATAATCGACTATATTGAGTTTCATGGGCCATACTTGCTAAAGCCAACCCCCAATTACAACTGACTAAATCTTCATCTTTTAATTCTAAAATTGCTGTGGTTGTTAATTCTATTTCTGGGTGTAATTGTAATAATAAGGTTTGACCCATTGTTTGACCTAAAGGAATGAGTTTCACCCCAGCATTAATTAAATTAGTCGCCCAACTGTATAAATATCCTAATAAGGCATTTTTGAGATCCAAATTCCAATAAACTGCACCGAGTCCAAACGCGATCGCATAATTACAAGGTTTTCCGACTTGTTCAACCCAATTTTTGAGAGGAGGTAATTCTAAATTCTGATTTTCTGTTATTTTCACCCCTTCTAAATGAACTAAAAGCTGTATTAAAGTATTTCCCATTTGCCAACTTTGTTGTCGAAGTTCAGCCGTTTCCTTGGTCGCCGTTGACCATTGATTCCAATAGATAAATTGGCTAAAATCTTGATTGATTATGCAACGATAAGCTCGAACCATAACCGCAGCTTCTAAACGAATTGCGCCAAACTTTAAATCTTGAATTAACCACTGTAATAAACTCTGGCTATCCGTAATAATTTGATGTTCAACTAAAGTTTCTAACCCCTCTGAATAACTATAAGCTCCCAAGGGTAAAGCTGG
The DNA here is from genome assembly GCF_015207485.1 of Planktothrix mougeotii LEGE 06226. Classification (NCBI taxonomy): domain Bacteria; kingdom Bacillati; phylum Cyanobacteriota; class Cyanophyceae; order Oscillatoriales; family Microcoleaceae; genus Planktothrix; species Planktothrix mougeotii. The sequence goes on along the minus strand of NZ_JADEWU010000015.1, from coordinate 74,421 downwards.
ACTGGAAAGTTGCAGTAAATTTAAAATCATGACTTTATAATATAGAGAATCAGGACATAAATTTTAGGGAATTTACAAATACCAATAAAAAACCTCCTAGAAGAACGGAGGTTAAATCCCATTTTTAGGGTAACAAACTTAATAAGCTAATTTTTGAATCGGTTCCCAATTACGGATATCTTCTAATAAAGCTTCATATCCAGCCACATTGGGATGTAAACCATCGGAACATAAGCGAGACTTCCACCAATATTCCCCTCGGTTTAACCAAATTTCAAATAGATCTAAATAGGGAATATTGCGTTCTAAACAGGCGAGACGAGTGGCTTCTTTGTAGCGAAATTGATCCGCTAAGGTATAGTACAAACAGCCTTGAAAGGGCATTTTGCTTTCATCAACGGGAACCATCCCCACAAATAAAACATTACAAAGGCGTTGGGCTTGGTCTAACATACTGTGTAAAGCCGTTTCAAAGTCATTAAATTCGGTGTAGTTGCGACCTTGAAACGACTGTACCCGCGCTGAATCATTTAATCCCACGGAAAAAATACTCACATCCGGTAAACGGTTTCGCAATTCTCCCCGATGGCGAAATTCTTGTTCTAAGCGATCGCGGACTTGAATCACACGATTTCCCCGGACTCCTAAATTATAAAGGATGGGCCCTACGGTATCCGGGGACATCCATTGACATCGCAGTCGCTCAACCCAACCCCCTCCTTGAGGATCACCAAATCCATAGACGAGACTATCCCCCAGAACTACGACTTTGAGCGGTTGACGTTGGGGAACAACAGATAAATTGATTAGGGTTGGATTTATCGCTGCTTGCATTTTGCTTGACAATCCTAGTTAATGGACAGTGTACCGAAGCCAAGTAGTGATTTTTTCCTATCGGCTGTTCATAAAACTTAACACCTCCGTGACCGTTTGACTAGATTCTTCTGCTACATTTTGCAATTTTTTTATCAATAGGGTCTTAGTTACCGATTTGGACACTACAGTTAACAGGTTAATAGGTTAACAGGTTAACAGGCAAGATGCCTGTTCCACATAGATTTTGATACAATAGAAGCAACACTAGGGTTAGGAAATCATAACTTCATGCAAAAGCGTTCAACGATTGACTCCATAGAAATTACTCGTCGTGCTGCTGATCTCGTCAGTGCGGCGTCTAATCGCTATCGGATTACTGTACAAGTGGCAAATCGGGCAAAACGGTGTCGGTATGAAGACTTTGATAATGGGGATGAGAATACGATCAAACCCGTTTTACGCGCCATTATTGAAATGTCTGATGAACTGACCCAACCAGAAATTATTTCAGATCGTTAATTCGGTCTTCTACGGTGTCGGGTGTTGGTGTCGTGCGTTCACAAGTAACTACAGTTTTATGGTAAAACCTGGGAAACCCCAAAAACAACGAGGGTTAAGCTTTTTATTGGTCGCCTTTAGTATTACCCTATTGATTGTTTTGGGGGGTTTTTTTGATTCTTTAGAAATGCAGGGACTCGCCCAAACTCCCCCTGAACAAACAACCTCTCCATCGGGACGGGTGAGAGTCTCGGAGGTTTGGAAAAAAGTTTATGAACAGTTACCGAATTTACCCCAGGAAAATCAATATATTTCCCAAGAAACTGGAAAAGTCGCAGAAGACAATACTTTAATGGGTCGGTTAATTCGCTATCATATTTATGTTAAAGCTCGACCGACTCAATATCGTTTAGATTGGAAACTTACCCTAGCCGATTATTTAGGAGTTAATGAACCGATGTTAGTGTTAAATTATCCCGGTCGAGAAGCACTCAAAGAAAATCCCTTAGAACCAGATCAAAAAGCCATTCAACACTTAAATCGAGCCGAACGGGATGCTTTAGTTAATACCCTTGTTCGTTTATTTAATCCTAATGGGACTAATATTGATAATCCAACTATTCCGAAACCTAATTCTTCATCAACACCCCCGAAAACCCCTCCTGGTCTAACTCCTCTTCCTCAGTCGGGGGATGCAGAATTATTGAAATAACAGGTAGAACGTGGAGAGAATTCTAAAAACGGGAACGGGATGGCGTTTGGGTTGGAACCCCGAAGCAACGGAATTTCAAGGATTAGTCGGGGGTGAAACTTGGGCGATGGAACTCACCCAAGGGGAGTTTAATGATTTTTGTCGGTTGTTGGGTCAATTAGCGGAGACGATGACCCAAATGGCCGGGGAGTTGATGGAGGAAGAAAAAATAGCCTGTGAAGCCGAAAGTGATTGGTTATGGATGCAGGTGGAAGGTTATCCCCATGCTTATACCGTGCAGTTGATTTTGAATACCGGACGTCGGGCGGAGGGGTGTTGGCCCGTTGAAGTCGTGGCGGAATTGGTACAAGCTACAAGAACGTTAAAAATTTTTTAGAAAAGCCTTGACAAATTACTTCTAACGATGCTACATTGGTTAATTGTGTCGGGGCGTAGCGCAGCTTGGTAGCGCACCACTTTGGGGTAGTGGGGGTCGTGGGTTCGAATCCCGCCGCTCCGATTCTAATCTGAAATCTTTAAGTGTTTGCTACACATCCGTATTATGTAGAGGCGTTGTATTCAACGTCTCTACATGGCGTTTATGGAGTATCTGTTTGGGAGTTAAGGCCTAACTGATACGATTGAGTGATGATGAAGAATGTTAACACTCTTTTCCCCCAAATTTCATGAATTACGGCCCCTCTCCCGAAACTCGTTATCCTATTCCTGAACAAACTCGTTTAGTGTATCTGAAAACAATTATTAAAAACCCTAATATTATTGTGGGGGATTACACCTATTATGATGATTTTGATCACCCAGAAAATTTTGAGAAAAATGTTTTATACCATTTTGATTTTATCGGAGATCAATTAATTATTGGTAAATTCTGTTCAATTGCTTCCGATGTTAAATTTATTATGAACGGGGGAAATCATCGTACAGATTGGTTGACTAATTATCCTTTTCCGGTCTTTGGAAACGGTTGGGAATCTGCAATGCCCGATTCTTGGCCATTTAAAGGAAATACAGTGATTGGAAATGATGTTTGGATTGGATATGGGGCTACGATTATGCCCGGTATTAATATTGGAGATGGTGCAATTATTGCGACTCAATCCGTTGTCACCCGTGATGTTCCTCCCTATACAATAGTAGGGGGAAATCCTGCCCAAGAAATTCGCAAACGGTTTGAAGAATCTATAATTGAAGAACTATTAAATATCCGGTGGTGGGATTGGGATATTGAGAAGATTACTCGTTATCTTCACGTTATTTGTGGTATAGATATTGAGGCTTTACGTCAAGCTTTAGACTCTGAATCCATATAAACTGGGTTTCTGAATCATTAATTTTGATTGGAAACAGTTGAAAACCCAGTTCTTTGAGTTTTATATTTATTCAGGAATGATTTGAGCTCGATCGCAGAGAGAAATAATTTGATTCACAAATAATTTTAACTCTGGACAAGCTTGAATCGCAATCATTAGATCATTATTCTTTAAAATCGCTTTACCATCAATAGGTTTATTATAGTCTCTTTTGCATTTTCCTACTCTAAAAATCTCCTTAATCCTATTTGCAGGAGGATTATTATGATTGATTGTTTCAGGAGAACCACTCGGCGAAGAACGATTATGGTTTGCCATTTTTTGGATCGTTTCCCAATAGGGAAGAAGCCATGCTTCAAAATCATGTAATGCAGTATGGGGGTAAAAATTGGGGTTATTTCCCACCCAATTTTTCATTTTAGCTTTAGCATCATTCGCATCTGTAAAGTCGTTTGTTCCTGTATAAACATCTGTCAGTGCAATAACAGCATTATAGCCATCATTATCTAAAAGATTCTCAACAATACGCCTAAGTTTTCTTTCTTTAGGAATACGACCATCCTGGGGAATAAATTTAAGTTTTGGCATTTTTTCCCCCAAACGACGTTGCAAAAATTCACGAAGTTTTTCTCTAAATGCTACTTCAGTAGCCCCTTCAACTAAAATCGCAATTTTCATGGACGACCCCCCATGATATTCATTGCCCACACTTGGTCAAGGCTATAATCTTCTAACCATTTATTCAAATTAAAAGTATCAGCCCAAGTCATTTTTGCTTCTCCTTCTTCAATATCGCAAATTAAAACTTCGTGGGGTTCAAGAAATCCAATCAATCGATCTGAGTGGGTTGCAACGATCAGTTGTGTATGTTTTGATGCTTCTCGCATTAGATAAACTAACTGTCTTAAAAGTTCAGGATGTAAGCTGACTTCTGGTTCATCTAATAAGGTAATTGTTGTTAAATTTTGACTTTGAAGTAAAGTAACTAACCACAAAAAACGTAATGTTCCTTCCGATAATTCATGGACATAAATCGGTTGAGGAAAATTTTGGTCTGTCCAAGTCATGGAAAGAGTTCCGGCGGCAACAGGAGGAAAGCTTAATCGCTTAAAATCTGGAAAAGCAGCAGATAGAATATTTTCCACCCATTCAAAGCGATCGCGATCGCTTTCTCGAAGGTCATACAGACAAGAAACTAAGTCTTCACCGCTTGCCCCTGGTAACTTGGCAGGGCGCATGGTTTGGGGTAGACGAATGGGGCTTTTCTCAGAAACATCAAGCGCCCCATAATAGGTACAGGAAGCCAGGGTTTTTCTCAAGTTCTCTGGTTCACGATACATTTTAGGAACTTGAGAAAGGGATGTTTCAAGGGGGTTATGTTCCCAATTGGGTCTTAAAAGTCTACGATCATCCTGACTATAATATTTAATATCTAAACCTCTGGATTCTATATATTTAAAAGGTTCAGGAGCGTTAAGATCGCTCTGCTGTGTTAAATTTTCTTCTCTAATTTCATAAGATAAATTTTTAGGAGATAAAGTTAAACTATAGTTTAAAGGTTGTCTCTCTGGTATTTGCATTGAAACGGCAATTTCTAGCTCTTGTGCTTTACCTCTAGTTAAAATTTCATTCAGTCCACCTTTGAGTTGCAATATATTCTGTAAATTTCCACTTGCTGAAGCAGCGAGTATAGACATAACATCTAAAAAAGATGTTTTTCCAGAGCCGTTTGCACCAATCATAACGGTGAGATTTCTCATCTCAAGTTCAATATTTTGAAGACGGCGAAATCCTTTTATTGATATAGTTTCTATTCTATTCATACGGTTGTAGTGTTGATAATCCTATTTCCGATTACATATAATAATATTGGTGGGCAAAGCCCACCCTACGAGTTTAGTTCAATTAACCTAAAATTAGGTAATAACCGTCGGTTGTTGACGTCCGGTTATGGTTTTGATTTGGGCTATTTCATCCGCAATAGTGATTAATTCTCCTAACGCTTCTTGCGGATCTAAATTGTGTTTAGTGGGGTCGGGTTCATAACTTTCTAAATAAACCCGTAACGTTGCCCCTTTGGTTCCCGTTCCTGACAAACGAAAGACAATTCGAGAACCATCGGTAAATCCAATCCGAATTCCTTGATTATTGCTAACACTATTATCCACCGGATCAGTATAGCTAAAATTATCGCTATACTCGACTTGATAGGAGCCGTATTGTTTGCCTTTGAGATTGGGTAAAATAGCCTGTAACTTCTCAACTAATTCATTGGCTTTTGCTGTTTCAATCTCTTCATAGTCATGACGAGAATAGTAATTACGGCCGTAGGTTTGCCAATGACTGCGGACAATATCTTCAACGGATTCTTGACGCACTGCTAAAATATTCAGCCAGAATAATACCGCCCACAAACCGTCTTTTTCCCGAACATGATTTGATCCGGTTCCAAAACTTTCTTCGCCGCATAATGTCGCTTTTCCAGCATCTAATAAATTGCCGAAAAACTTCCATCCCGTCGGAGTTTCATAGCATTCAATTCCTAATTTTTCTGCCACCCGATCCGGGGCTTGAGAAGTAGGCATCGAACGGGCAACTCCTGCTAAACCATCTTTATATCCGGGAACTAAATGGGCATTCGCAGTTAATACCGCTAAACTATCACTGGGAGTTACAAAAAAATTACGCCCTAAAATCATATTGCGATCGCCATCGCCATCAGAAGCCGCCCCAAAATCCGGTGCATTTTCCCCAAAAATAATTTCAACTAAATCATGGGCATAAACTAAGTTTGGATCGGGATGACCGCCGCCAAAATCTTCTAAAGGAGTGCCATTCAAAACCGTTCCCGGTGCAGCCCCTAAACGTTGTTCAAAAATAGCATGGGCATAAGGGCCAGTAACCGCGTGCATAGAGTCCATACACATCCGAAACTTGCCCGATGTTAACAATTGTTGAATCAAGTTAAAATCAAATAAAGATTCCATTAATGACCTGTAGGGTTGCACGGAATCAATCACCTCAACCGTCATTGTTCCCAGTTTAAAACTACCCGGTTTATCCAAATTAATATCCGCCGCATCCATAATTTTATAGGCATCAATTACTTGGGTACGAGCATAAATTTCCTCGGTGATTTTTTCCGGTGCTGGCCCGCCATTACTAGCGTTAAATTTGATGCCAAAATCTCCATCTGGCCCGCCGGGATTATGGCTTGCAGAGAGAATAATCCCCCCAAAGGCTTGATTTTTGCGGATGATACAGGATGCCGCCGGAGTGGAAACAATGCCTTCACAGCCCACCAGAACCTGTCCGACACCATTAGCGGCTGCCATTCTTAAAATAATTTGAATCGCTTGACGGTTATAGTAGCGACCATCACCCCCAACAATCAAGGTACCCCCTTCATACCCCGGTTGAGTATCAAAAATGGCCTGAACAAAATTTTCCAGATAATGGGGTTGTTGGAAAACCGGAACAGACTTGCGTAAGCCTGATGTGCCGGGTTTTTGATCATTAAACGGTTGAGTCGAAACTGTACGAATATTCATGAGACTTTGACAATGGAATCCTAGCCCCAATTGTATCGGTACACCACTCCCGTTTTACAATCAATCCTTGTAAAGATCCTATTCGTTACAAATTTGTATAAAATTGTACAAAAAGTCGGGTCTTGGTGGTGATAGTTTTCCTCAAGGTCTATTCCCAAGGTTAAAAGAGTTCACCCAGAGGTAAGATAATCTCAAAAGTTGTCCCTTGTCCCTCTTGAGAAGTACACTTTAACAGACCTTGGTGTTTTTCCACAATAATTTGGTGGGCAATAGACAAACCTAAACCCGTGCCTTTACCCATAGGTTTTGTGGTAAAAAATGGATTAAAAATTTGGTCTTGAACTGACTTGGGAATTCCGGGGCCATTATCGGAAATCGAAATCCGAATGGCATCTTCAACTAAAAAGTCTGGGTGTATTTTGCAGATGTCGGTTTTGATGATAATTTTTCGAGGAACGGGTTGATTTTCTAACGCATCAATGGCATTTGATAGAAGATTCATAAACACTTGATTGAGTTGATTCGGGTAGCATTTAACTAAGGGAAGCTCCCCATAATCTTTAATCACTTCAATTTCAGCATGATTCCCTTTTGATTTAAGTTGATTATGCAAAATCTTTAAGGTTCCATCCAAACCAATATGAAGATCTGCCGATACCATTTCCTGAGAATCTAAGCGCGAAAAATTGCGGAGGGATAATGCTAAATCATACAAACGATTAGCCCCTAAGCGCATAAAATCTAAACTTTGCGGTAATTCATTGATAATTGTATTAACATCTGAAGCTGTCATAAACTCTTGAATTTCGGGGAGGGGTTCAGGATAATTCTGTTGATAGAGTTTGAACAGTTCCATTAATGTCTGAATATCTTGATCAATGTAAGTCAAATTTCCGTAAATAGAACTAATCGGATTTTTGATTTCATGGGCAATTTCGGTCATCATTTGCCCTAAACTGGACATTTTTTCAGCTTGAATTAATTGAGCTTGTGCTTGTTGCAAGTCTTTTAAGGTTTTTTCCAGTTGTAATGCTCTTTCCCGTTCTTGAATTTCTGAAACTCGTAAGTTTGCTTCGGCTTGCTTTCGTTGGGTAATATCCCTGACAATAGCTAACACTTCATCTTTTCCACTTTTGACATAGCGAGCTTCATAATGATGCCATTTATCATCTCCCTTTACAACATATTCACCCATTTGGACTTCACCTGTTTCTAAGGTTATTTCCAAATAGTATTCTGTCCAGGTTGCCAAATCTTGAGGAAAAACATCCTGAATTTTTTTACCAATTACGTTTTCTGTTTCTCGGAAATGGAGTTCCTGCTTATCAGGATAATAATCTACTACAATTCTTTCGGAATTAACACAAAACATTAAATCAGGAATCGCTTGAATTAAACTTTTTGTCTTGGCTTCTGTTTTTTCTAAGATCTGGGTTATTTGCTCATATCGTTCTTGGATAGAACTGAGCATTTCACTTTCTAAATGAATGGGAACTAATGTGGAATGATTGAGTGCGGTTTTGAGTGTGATTACTTCTTTCTGGGTGTGTTCAAGCTCTTTTTCTAAACAATTCCGTTCTGCTAATAAGCACTCATAATCAGCCAAAATTTTATATAGTAAAGCATTTAGGCTGGAATCCTGGTATACGGGGTCAATCATTAGGCTACGATTACAAGAATCTCTCTGGAAAATGTGCTGACTCATTTCTGGATTTCTCCTTCATTCTGTATAAATCTCTCAACCTTCTAGGAGGATTCCCACAAGGTTTTTTTTCGTGAAATTAATAATACCACCGTTAACATTGGGTTCATGTAATGTTGATCAAATCAGAACTTGTAGTCGTACAAGTAGAGAATCATAGATGGATGTTCTGTTCACTAACCTTTCTAACAAGTGACTAAAGAGCGATTAGCACCCTTGTAATTCTGGTTTTCCCGCAGCCACCATTAGTTCCTTCGTGTCTATTGCACGTTCTAAGCACACTCTAACTCAATAACAACCTCACCTTTAGTAATCTAAATCACAAAAGAGATTAATTTTTTTTTAAGGAATTTCCAAAACCTGAATAAATTAATCAAATTTTGATTGTTGTATAGATTTGCTTCAATATTGTTAAAAAATCATAACATAACTCTCAAATTGTTGAATAAGAAGGCATAGATTCCTGAAATCCAAAAGGAATTGTCTACAGATGGGATGATGCTTGATGCAGTTAATCTCTTTTTGTAAAAAAAGTCAAATCAATTTCTCCTTTTAAACACTATCGGTAATGCTGCTAAAATTAAAAGCTTTAACTTTCACTCCCGGTACAACCGTATTCCCATAACGTTCAACAGAACTTAAGGCTTCAACCTGGTTTAAAAGGTCGGGTAAACATTGATTAAAGCGCAGATTTTTAATCGGATAAGCAATTTTTCCTTGTTCAATCCAAAATGTACCATCTCGCGTCATTCCTGTTACTTCTAAGGTGCGGGGATTGACATAGCGAACATACCAAGCACGACTGACTAAAATCCCCCGTTCTGTTTGAGCAATTAAATCTTCTAAACTTTGGTTTGATCCTGACATCACAATCGGAAACATCCCCCCATGTGAGGTTTTTCCTTGTTTTTTCGCCCAATACCGACTATAAGATAAGGTTTGGGGAATCCCATCTTTAATAATATCTAATTCATCTTTTTTCATCCCATCATTAAAGAATGTTGATCCTTGTAATAAGGAATAAGCTGGATTTCGTTGTACCTGAATCAAGGGGCTAAAAAGTTGTTCTCCAATGCGATTTCCGATGGGTTTTCCTTCTGAATTAGTCCGCGACATAAAAGATCGTCCTTCATCAGCAGACCGTGCATCTAAATTCCAAATCACCCATTCTAATAAATTAGTAAAGGCTGCTCCATCGAAGATCACAGGATAAATTCCAGGGCTAACTTCTCGTGGATTTCTGGATAATATGGCTCGATTAATGATGGTTTCAGTTAACTGTTCAGTGGGTAATTGATTTACACTACAAGCGGTTCGTTGTGTCCAAGCAGAACCCGTCTCTATGCGTGCGGTGACACTAAAGTCGGCGACTGTTAAACGGTTACACGCCCTTAACCCCCGTGAGTTCGCCACAGCATATAACATCGCTTCACTGCTGAGGGTTCCCGATGCTTCTCCGTTAGATTTAGCACTCAGTTGGCATACCTTCTGTACCATTTCTCCTCTGCGTAAAGGAGATAAGTGAGCCGTTTCGGGATCAAAGGCTGGAATTCGATGATCATAGGTTTGAGGTTCCAGCAGAGGAACCCATTCGGGGTCTTCAGGGGCGACGCGGGCGAGTTCTTCTGAACGGCGAATGGTGGCGATGAGAGTATCAGGATTCAGTTCATTGGTGGAAGAGGTAGCACACCTTTTGCCAAAATAGCTGGTAATGGAAAGATTAAATTGGGTAGTGGTGAGATTTTGACTAATTTGATTTTCAGAAAACCGAGTTAAGGATTCTTGGGTATTGTTAAGGGTAACGGTGACATCTTCAGCCTCGGAATTTTGCAAAACCGTTTCTAATAATGATAGAGCTTCATCGGTGGAAATTAGAATATAATTTGTTGCTAGAGTCATAAGTTATCGAGGTTTTTTTTCAACTCTTATTCTAAAATATTTTTAATGTTTTTAGCAATTGAACCTATATTTTATTTGAGAATCTCTTTTAATTTAAGGAGAATTAATTGCCCCCATCAACCAGCGTGTAATGCTGCCATCGTCTTCTGTTTGAGAACGTTGTAATGCTTCTACCACTAAGGCTATTTTTAATCCCGGTAAAACGAGAGATTCTTCGATTAATCGACTGCCTTGGTTTTCTACAGCAAAGGCTAAAATTGTGTTATCTTCAACGTTTACAACCCAATATTCTTGTATTCCTAATTTTTCATAGAGTAATCGTTTTCGACCAATATCATCGGTAAAAGAGGATGCACCGATTTCAACAATTAAATTAGGAGCAGTGAGTTCATCTAAATTAATCGGGGAATTATTGCGAGGCGGAAATTGAAAATTATCCCCAATATAAAACCCGATATCCGGTTGACTATCTCGGATTCCTGTTTTTCTGAAAGATGGATTTGTTAACTCTTTAATCCGAATATTTTTTAAAGTTGCATAAATAACAATTACGGTAGAAATAATTGAATTATCCTGACTATGTGCTGAACCTAATGGTGACATTTCTACCCTCACATATCCTTGATCATAATAAAATTTACCCTCAGCATACTGAGGATTCTCGGTTAAGGCTAAAAATTCCTCCCAGGTCGCTTTTACCCAGGTGTTGGTTGCGATTGTTTTTAAAGCAGGGGGAGCTTGAACCATAATCAAAACCTGAACCCTAAATTTAGCTACTTTACAATTATAACTGATCAAACCAATCTTGACCCCCTGGTAATTGAGCTAATTCTTGATCAATGCGGTAAGGTAAATCTTTAACGGGATATTCATAAGTTAAATTGAGTAATTTTTGGGCTATATTTAATAATACATTTTGCTCAATAATCTAATCCTTAATTTGGAATACCCTTAAAAAACTTTTATTTTAACAAGGCAAAAATAGAAACGGAATGAGTAGGGGAATTACGACTTTTAAAACAAAACATTTTGTTATAATTAGATGATAGCCATTGAATTCATTACAGTCAAGTTTAAATCTAACTATGTCATCTATTATAACTCTTCCTTTAGTTAAAGATTCAGAACGTTTAGAAAAACAGTTACGAGATATTCCTCCGGTTCCTGGGGTGTATTTGATGCGAGATCATCAGGATAATATTCTTTATATTGGTAAGTCTAAGAAATTGCGATCGCGGGTTCGTTCTTATTTTCGAGACTACAATCATCACACCCCCCGAATTGCTTTAATGGTGCAACAAATTACGGAGATAGAGTTTATTGTCACCGATACAGAAGCGGAAGCTTTAGCCTTAGAGGCTAATTTAGTTAAACAACATCAACCCCATTTTAATGTTCTGCTCAAAGATGATAAAAAATATCCCTATTTGTGCATTACTTGGTCAGAAGATTATCCGCGAATTTTTATTACCCGTAAACGTCGTTTAGGAAATCCAAAAGACCGTTATTATGGCCCCTATGTGGATACAAGGGTATTGCGAAATACACTGCATTTAGTCAAGCAAATTTTCCCCCTGCGTCAACGTCCTAAACCGTTATTTAAAGATCGACCTTGTTTAAATTATGATATCGGTCGATGTCCGGGTGTTTGTCAATTGTTAATTTCCCCGGAAGACTATCGTAAAATTGTTCAAAAAGTGGCGATGATTTTTCAAGGTCGATCAACAGAACTGATGGATCATTTAACAGAACAAATGGAGCAAGCTGCTGAAGCTTTAAACTTTGAAACAGCGGCTCGAATTCGAGATCAAATTCAAGGATTACAATCTTTAAATGCAGAGCAGAAAGTCTCTTTACCCGATGATCGAGTCTCACGAGATGCGATCGCTCTTGCTGCGAATTCTAAACAAGCTTGTGTGCAGTTATTTCAAATTCGAGCCGGACAATTAGTAGGACGGTTAGGGTTTACCGCAGAAGTTCCACCTGGGTTAAAATTAACAGAAATGGGATTAATTTTACAACGAGTTTTAGAAGAACATTATCAAACCGTTGATACTGTTGAAATTCCCAGCGAAATATTAGTTCAATATGAGTTACCCGATGAATCTATTTTAACCGATTGGTTAAGCGATCGCAAGGGGAAAAAAGTGACAATTTTAACGCCACAACGCCAACTTAAAGCCGAGTTAATTGAAATGGTAGAACGCAATGCGGAATATGAATTAGAACGAGTCCAAAAATTAAGCGATCGCAATACCGCAGCCTTAGAAGATTTAGCAGAAATTCTGGATTTACCCGACCTTCCTCACCGCATTGAAGGGTATGATATTTCCCATATTCAAGGGTCGGATGCAGTTGCTTCCCGTGTGGTTTTTATTGAAGGGATACCCGCCCAACAATACTATCGCCATTATAAGATTAAAAACCCCAACGTTCACGCCGGACATTCCGATGATTTTGCTAGTTTAGCGGAAGTGATACGGCGGCGTTGTCGAGACTATTCGACATCAACAGATAAACCGGATTTAATTATGATTGATGGGGGAAAAGGTCAACTATCTGCGGTGGTCGCCGTATTACAAGAAATGAATTTATTAGAGGAAATTCGAGTAGTTAGTTTAGCCAAACAACGAGAAGAAATATTTCTACCTGGAGAAAGTTTTCCCTTAGAAACTGATCCAGAACAACCGGGGGTTCAATTATTAAGAAGATTACGCGATGAAGCTCATCGGTTTGCGGTTAGTTTTCATCGGAATAAAAGGAGTGAACGAATGAAGCGATCGCGTTTAGATGATATTCCAGGGTTAGGACATCATCGTCAGAAATTACTTTTAGCTCATTTTCGTTCCATTGATTATATTAGAATGGCGACCTTAGAACAGTTAGCGGAAGTGTCAGGAATTGGCCCCAAATTAGCTCAACAAATCTATGATTATTTTCATTAAAGTAGTGAGGCGTTCACGCCTCTTAATTAAGCCCTGAAGGGCTTACTACTTGTAGTGAGGTGTGAACGCCTCTTAATTAAGCCCTGAAGGGCTTACTACTTGTAGTGAGGTGTGAACGCCTCTTAATTAAGCCCTGAAGGGCTTACTACTTTTGAGAAAGCCCTTCAGGGCTTACTACTTTAATGTTGATGTAGGGGAATTTCAATGATAAATTCTGTTCCTTGACCGAGTTCTGAATTACATTGAATTGAACCTTTGTGTCTTTCTACAATAATTTGATAACTAATCGATAACCCTAGCCCAGTTCCTTTCCCGACAGGTTTTGTTGTAAAGAAAGGATTAAATAAGTTAGATTTAACAGTTTCTGGCATTCCTATACCATTATCAGCAATTTTGATTCTAATCCATTGCGGATCAAACAGTTCCGTTTGAATTGTAATTTGATGAGGATTCTGCTGTTGTTGGGTCAAGGAATAACTACTACTTTCTAAAGCATCAATCGCATTAGAAATTAAATTCATAAACACTTGATTTAATTGTCCTGCATAACATTCCACTAAAGGAATACGACCATATTTTTTAAGCACTTGAATGGCTTGACGTTGAGAGTTATCTTTTAAGCGATTATGTAAAATCAACAAAGTATTATCAATACCTTCATGAATATCAACCGCTTTCATTTCAGCTTCATCTAACCGAGAAAAATTACGAAGTGAAAGAACAATTTCTCGGATTCGGTTAGCCCCCATTTTCATAGATTTTAGAATATTATGTATATCTTCAATTAAAAAATTAATATCCCATTCTTCAGAAAAATCAATAATTTCTGGGGAAGGATTAGGATAATGATCTTGGTAAAGTTTAATCAAACTCAATAGTATATCTGTGTATTCTTGAGCATGGGTTAAGTTACCATAAATAAAGTTAACCGGATTATTAATTTCATGAGCAACCCCCGCTACCAGTTGACCTAAACTGGACATTTTTTCAGCTTGAATTAATTGACTTTGAGCTTGGCGAAAATTAGTTAATGCAATTTCAGCTTCTTCTTTAGCTTTTTGTATCGCTTCTTCTGCTTGCTTGCGATCCGTAATATCTGTAATTGTTCCCACATAACCAATAATTTCTCCATCAGAATTTATCTCAGCAGCCGCTTGACCATAAACCCAAGTAATTTTGCCATCAGGACGTTGTATGCGGTATTCAGTTCCAAATTGCACTTGATTTTTAGCACAGTTTTCCCAGTCTTGAAACACTTCGATTCTATCTTCGGAATAAATAGCCCGTGACCAACCTTTTCCCATCGCTTCTTCTGCGGTTAATCCTGCAATTTCAGTCCATTGTTGATTGACATAAAGACAGTTTCCTTCATTGTCTGTATGGAAAATTCCCACCGGAGAAACTTCAGCTAATGTTGCATACCGTTTTTCGCTATTCCGCAACGCTTGTTCTGCATTTCGCTGTTCCGTTACATCGACACCCACGCTAACAATATAGTCAATTTCTTTAGCTTCATTAAGTAAAATAGTATCTGACCAACTAATAATTCGTTGTTCTCCCTGTTTTGTTATCCAACAAGCTTCGTAATATTTAGGAAATTGATCAATGAGTAAAAAAGTAAAATTTGCTTTGAATTTTGGGGCTTCATCAGGGTCTAAAAAGACTTCCCAAACATAGCGATTTCTAATTTCATCAAACGTGTATTGGGTTGTTTGTTCAAAGGCTCGGTTAAAGCGGACAATTCGACCTTTAGCATCTAGTAAAACCACTAACGCGCCTGCAATATCTAAAATTGCGGCAATAAAATTTCGTTCCTTTTCAATGGCTGCAAATAACTCATCAATTTGAGTCGTCATTTGATTAAAGCTTGTGGCTAATACCCCTAATTCATTAGAACACTGCACCTCAACTTGAGTTTTCAAATTTCCTTGACTAATTTGTAATGCAGCTTTAGTTAATTTTTTTAAGGGTAAAATAATTTGCCGACTGTGAAATATACCCATACCAATGGCAAAACCTGTAATTAAAATAATTGTTCCTCCCATAGCAAAAATCATCTGAAACATGGGAGAATAAGCTTCTGTAATTGGAAGTTCAACAACTAAAAACCAATTAACACTAGGAATTACTGATGTCGCCCCTAAAACTTCTACATTCTTTAATCCCAAATAACGATTAAGAGTTAGTTTTTGATGATCTAAAGCTTTTTGAATTGAATCAATAATTTTAGAATTTCTTAAATTTTGTACTTGAAAATTTTTAGGTTTATTTTTAGGAGTCAAAAAAACTTGATTTCGTTCATCTACAATATAAACATATCCTGTCTTTCCCACTTGAGTCTGTGATAAAACAAAGCTGAGAAAACTTAAATCGATTTCAGCAAATAAAACGCCATCAATTTGATCTAAATTATTGCGAATGGGAACAGACATGATCATTTTATATTTACGATCATGAGGATCAAACTCAATAGTTCCTACATAATCTTCTTGTTGTTTAAATGAGCGAATAAATAAGGGGGAATCTGTGTAATTATTTCTAAAACTTTGATCATCCGAAACCAGTGATGTACTCACCTCTCCTTGACGATTTAAAATCGCAACAAGGTGATAAGCTTCATTATGGCGAACTAATCCTTCTATGAGGTTTTTTTGAACATTTGTAGGTAAATTTGTTAATCCTTTAACCCGTGCTAAATAACTTAATTTTCGCTGTAAATCATCTAAATAGTTATTAATTTGATAGGCAATCACTTGCGATCGCTCTTTTTGGAGTGCTTGTAACTGTTTCATCTGAGCCTGATAACTGAGATAAGTTAACAATCCGCCACTGGTTAAAACACTCAGTAATCCCACAAAGAGTAAACTACTACGGAGTTGTTTGGCAAGGGAAGAAAATCGAGGGTTGCGAGACGAAAGAGAACCCCGAAGCCTAGATAAAAGATGATATTTCTCCGCTTGAGTCATGATTCGTCCAATAACAGGGAACTGATCGATTTTTATTTATTGTAATCTGTTGTTAGCTCTGAAGGGGTAATATCAATTTTTCCAGTTACTACTTGTTCTTTAACCTGATTAAATTTCGCCTCTTCTTCCGCCGTTAATGTGCCTCTAAAGGGTGCAAAATCATAGATTTGTTCGCGTAACCCATATTTATATTGTTTGCCTTCCCAGCGTCCTTGCTGAACTAATGTTGCAATTTTTAAGACTAATTCAGGAATATTTTGTAAAACACTGGTTAAAATTTTACCGGGAACTAAATTATATTGATCTTTTGTCCAACCAATGCCATAAACCCCGGGTTTCTCACTCGCTAATTTTAAACCTGGAATTCCAGCTTCATCGGCATTAATGGCAACAATATCAACGTTTTTTTCTAACCAATTTTCAACAACTTTTTTGCCTTTCTCTGCATTTGTCCAAGTTTTTAAGAACTCAGTATAAACTTCTATATTGGGTTTAGTTTCCGTTGCACCTCGTCTAAATAATGCTTCTTCTTCTCGATAAACGGGGTAATCATCTCCCACCATATAACCCACTTTATTTGTTTTAGTTTTGATGGCGGCTAATGCTCCCGTCAGATAACCAACTTCCCCAGAACGAAAAGCAACAGCACCTAAGTTTTTATTATTCCCTGGATAGGTGGTGACTAAAGCGAATTTTGTCTCTGGAAAATCTTGAGCGACTTTTTCCATCACTTGAATATAACCACCTCCATGACCAATAATTAAATCATATCCCTGTTCAGCATAGCGACGAATCAAGGTTTCACTGTCCGTTTTTGATACATTGTCTGTGTAACTAATTTCAGCATTATATTGTTTTTCAATTAATTTTAATCCTTCATAATTCGCTTGACTCCAACTGCCATCATTAATAGAACCAGTAAAAATACCAGCGACTTTAAATTGACTATGGGAATCTGAGGGAGGAGATGTTAATTCTTCTTGATTAAAGGAGCGACAACTCACAATAATCGCTAAAGTGATGATTCCTAGTAAGATGTTTGTTAAAAATTTGGGGGTCTGGAGCATACTATTCCTGAAGTTAAACTGAATTTTTCTAGTGAATTCTATTGGCTTAAAATTATAATTGCACCCGTATATTTTTTTTAAATAAAAATAGCAAGGAAGCTTGATCAACGCCTCCTTGCTATTTTCAAGCTTTAACTTGCCCAATGCAGATAAGGTAATTTTGTAGCTGTTGCTCGAATTTGATCAACATTAGCAATTAATTGTCCGCAACTATCCCACAGTCCTGTTACAAACGATTGACGAGAACCTGCATTCATTTGCACATCAATCGTTAAATCTCCACAATAACCTTTCATTGCCTCTAAATCAACTTTAACCGTTGCTTGGGGATTGGCTTTTAATGCTTCTTGAAATGCTTTGACCGCCTCCGGTTCTGCCGTTACACAAGGAATCCCAATAGCTACACAATTACCGAAGAAAATTTCCGCAAAACTTTCACCAATTATGGCTTGAATTCCCCATTTAGCGATCGCTTGGGGAGCGTGTTCCCGTGAAGAACCACAGCCAAAATTAGCATTAACAACTAATACATTGGCTCCTTGATATTCGGGTAAATCAAAGGGGTGTTGACCTTGCATTTGTTGGCGATCATCAGCAAAGACTTGTTCCCCTAATCCATCAAAGGTAACACACCGTAAAAATCGGGCGGGAATAATGCGATCTGTATCAATATCACTCCCCACTAAAGGAATTCCTGTTCCTGAAAGACTTTGAATTTTGCTCATGGTTAATGTTCTGTCGTTAATATTAAGAAATCGTTGACTTTGTTCGTTTGACTCGTTGTGACCTCTCCCCCAACCCCTCGACCGCATGGAGAGGGGAGAATTTTTGTTACTATTAAATCGGCAGTTGCATTTAATAAGAGCAATTACTCCCCCTTCCCTTGCAGGGAAAGGGGCTGGGGGGTTAGGTCACTTACAACAACTCGCGTACATCCGTAACCACCCCGTTAACTGCCGCCGCCACCACCATCGCCGGACTCATTAATAATGTCCGTCCGTTAGCCGAACCCTGACGGCCTTTAAAATTACGGTTAGAAGAGGATGCACTGACTTGATTTCCCTGTAATTTATCGGGGTTCATGGCCAAACACATCGAACACCCCGCCTCCCGCCATTCAAACCCCGCCGTTTCAAAGATTTTATCCAATCCTTCCGCTTCCGCTTGTTGCTTCACCCGTTCAGAACCCGGAACCACAAAGGCTTTTACCCCATTTGCGACTTTCCGACCTTGGGCAAATTTAGCGGCTTCCCGTAGGTCACTGAGGCGGCCATTGGTACAACTGCCAATAAAACAGACGTCAACTTTTGTGCCTTTGATGGGGGTTCCAGGGGCAAATTCCATATATTGATAAGCTTCTTGGGCCACATCCCGGTCGCTTTCTGGAATCTGCTCTAAATCAGGAATCAACTCGTTAACGGCCATTCCCTGTCCTGGGGTAATCCCCCACGTTAAGGTCGGGGCCATATCCCCAGCATCAAATTTTACCACATCATCATAAACTGCATCCGTGTCACTACGGATACTATTCCACCAAGCAACGGCCTTTTCCCAGTCCTGCCCTTTAGGAACAAAATCTCGACCCTGCAAATAGTCGTAAGTGACCTGATCCGGGTTAACATAGCCACATCGGGCGCCCCCTTCAATCGCCATATTACAGATCGTCATCCGTTCTTCCATGGACATCTGCTCAAGGGTGCTGCCAGCGAATTCATAGGCATACCCCACACCGCCTTTCACCCCTAATGTACGGATAATATGCAGCACAACATCCTTGGCATAAACCCCCGGTGGCAGTTCTCCATTCACTTCAATGCGGCGCACTTTCAGTTTCCCTAACGCCAGGGTTTGAGACGCCAGAACATCCCGAACTTGAGACGTCCCGATGCCAAAAGCGATCGCCCCAAATGCCCCATGAGTAGAGGTGTGAGAATCACCACAAGCAATGGTCATCCCCGGTTGAGTTAACCCCTGTTCCGGTGCGATCACATGAACAATGCCTTGATTTCCCGACCCGATATTGTAAAAACGGATATTGTGTTCTTTGCAGCTTTTCTCCAAGGACTGTATCATTTCTTCCGCCAATACATCCGTAAACGGACGAGCTTGGTTATCGGTGGGGACAATATGATCCACTGTAGCGACAGTGCGTTCAGGATACAGGACGGTGAGATGGCGATCGCGTAACATCGCAAAGGCTTGGGGACTGGTGACTTCATGGATCAGGTGCAGACCAATGAAGAGTTGAGTCTGTCCTGAAGGGAGAGTTCCAACAGTGTGCAACTCCCATACTTTATCAAATAGTGTTCTTTCGCTCATAGAATCAGAAAAATAATCGCGTTTGTAACGCTCTCTATACTGGTATTTATTTTAGCGGTTAATGGCACACTGATGCTTAAAAAAGGATAAAATAACGGATTTTTTTAATAGTATTTTGAAAATAACTTGTTTAAAATTATCAATATTCGCCCATTTTAACCTCTGTTGTCGTTAAAGTTATCAAAATGGTCAAATTTCAAAAACTCCTCCCTTTAGTTGCACTAACATTTTTGAGCAGCGTTGCGATAGCCTTCGGCTGGGCGGAGCCCATCGTTAGAAGCCAACAACTGCAAACCCCGACTAATGCTTACACTCAGAAAGTGACTCGTGAAGTCTTAGCCAGTGGTTCTCCCACAGAAGTACAAGGTCGCGTCTTAGAATTAGTTAAATATACAATTCCTCCTAACAGTAAGTTACCTGTTCATATTCATCCGGGGATGCAAATTGAACGAGTGGAGTCGGGAACTTTAACTTATACCGTTGTTAAAGGTTCAGCTAAAATAACCCGTTCTAATGGCAAAGAAGAAACTTTAGAAGCGGGGAAAACCACCCGTTTAAATGTTGGGGATGCGTTAGTAGAAATTGGGGGAATGGTACATTATGGTGAGAATGAAACCGATAATCCTGTTGTTTTATTATCCGCTTCTTTATTTGAAGAAGGTAAACCCAAAGCGATTTTAATTAATCCTTGAAAGTTATTCCAATTTTAATAAAATATGATAAAATAACATTTAACTCTACCCTCATTTTATCATGAATCAAACTCTGGCAGAATCAATGAAGTGGACGACAGCCGATGTCGAGTTGTTGTCAAATGATGAGTGGAAACGTTATGAAATTATTGCGGGAGAATTATTTGTGACTAGAGCGCCAGATTGGAATCATCAACGGATTTGCGGTAATATCTATGCAGAATTAAATGCTTGGTCACGTCGCACAAATTTAGGAGAACCTGCAATGACACCTGGAATTATTTATACTGAATCTGATAATGTCATTCCTGATGTGGTTTGGGTCAGTCGAGAAAAATTAGCAATGTTATTAGATAGTTCAGGACATTTAACAGGTTCTCCTGAATTAGTAGTTGAAGTATTATCCCCAGGGAAAGAAAACGAAAGACGGGATAAACAAGCCAAGTTAAAACTTTATTCGACTCAAGGTGTTCAGGAATATTGGATTGTTGATCGCTCTCAACAACAAGTTCAAGTTTATCGTCGTCAAAATAATCAGTTAATTTTAGCTGAAACGTTATTAATAAATGATGAAATTACTTCTCCCTTTTTACCCGAATTTAGCTGTCGAGTCGAACTATTTTTTAATTAAAAACCACAGAAATAACCTTTAGAGAATGTTTACATCAAGATGAATTGATTTAACTCGGATTCAATTTTAACCAACTGAAGATATCTCTCAAGGTTAAGGTAAAATTAGCCATAAATTCAGGAACCGGAATTACAGCGTCTAGTTCTTCTAAAAATATCGGTTGTTGTCCTGAAGGATAAACAAAAATAGATTTTTCCTCTGGAACAATTAACCATCCCATCTGACAACCGGAACTTAAACAATGTAAAATCTTTTTAGTGACTTTAGTAGTGCTTTGTTCAGGAGATAAAATTTCAATCGTCCAGTCTGGATGAGCATTAAACGTATTAGCAATATCTCCCTCATTATCAAGAGGAATTCTATCCCAAACAAAAACTGCTACATCAGGAACAATAGAACGACCTCCCCCAAAGGTACATCTTAACTCAGGTAAAGCTAATGCGATCGCTTGTTCTTCAACAATATTATTAATGACTGTAACTAATTTACCTTGTAGTTTACTATGTTTTCCTTGAGGCATGGGTTTCTGGATAATTTGACCATCAATATATTCACTGGCGGGTTTTGTTTCGGGTAACTTTAGAAATTCTTCTAAGGTCAATATTCCGTTAAGCGTTTGTATCATAATTAATTCCCTTATTTTAATTTTAAGCTGTCTGTTTCAATCAGAACCCTGTAGGGGCGAGGCGCGCCCATTGGTGTCAACTTAAGGAGCGCTCGCCCCAAACCTGCTGTGTAAGAGCATCGAGAACTCGATGTCGTTTTCGGGTGGATTTGACCAAGCCAAATAACTTCTGATGTGAGGTTAAATAACTAATAACATCAGAAGTTTCTCCGCGTAAACTAGCTCGAGAAAAATGATATAAAGCGCGAAATACCATTTCTGTAGAAATTCGTTCTGTTTGTTGACCTAAAGCCACAGCGACATCAGTACACAACTGATTTAAGACGGCATAAAATATCCAGGTTGATAAAATTTGAATTTGGATTCCGTTGCTATCTCCCACCCAGAGATACGCCAATCCTAATAATCTCTTCGTTAATAAAAAGGCTTGTTCAATTTGCCAGCGATTTCGGTACAACTCACAAACTTGTTGAGCCGATAATTCCTCTGGAGCTAAGACATTGGTTAAATAGCGATACCAAGTTTTTCCCCATAAGACTGAGACTAATCGCACAGGGTGATGACATTGGTTAGAACGATACATTCCCATCTGGATAATTTCATCTTGATAGTATAACCCTGTACTTAAGGTTTTTTTGACTTGATAGGCAGTTTTTTCTCTTAATCGGGTTACAAAAAATTTCTTTTGCTCTGTAAATTCATCAAACCACCCAAACTTAAAAAAACCTAAGTCAAAAATCATCAATCCCCCTTGGGGAAGTTGTTCTAGTAGTTGGTCAGTAAAGATTTTATCGTTAGCTTTTGATTCTTCTGTATACCACATTTTCACCGGTCTATATGTCCAGGCTTCTACAATCACCATCATCTTTCCCCCTAACACTGTGTTACCCTTTCTCAGCACTTTTAACTTTTTAAATATTTCTTCCAGTGTCGAACCATCTGCTATCCAAATTCCTGAAAACTTTTCTGAGATCCCAAGCCATTTTTCCGGCACTCCCTTCAGATTTTCTTCGCTTTTTAATTTCTCTATCACCTGTTCAAAGATTTCTACAAATAAACTCGCTGGTAGTGTTCTTAATCTTTTTGATAACGCTTCCACACTCACTTGCATCGGTTCTATCCACAGCATTCCTTCTTCCGTTAGGAGTCTTAACAGTTCTCGCAATCCAGCTATTCTTCTATACACTAAGCCCATAACTACTGCCATCATCACCGGTAAATTTAATACTCGCGAACGCAGTTTTTTTTCCTGAATTCCTCGGCTTTCCTTTAACGGTTTAAAATTTTCGGGTGTTAGTAGTCTATACAGTTCTTTTTCTAGCACTTCTAATGGTGGCCCTGCCATTTGACTTTGATGCCTTAAATCGGCATTTCTCAAAATTCTCCCTGTTGTTTTACTCATCTGATTTCCTTCCCCCTTCAACTCACACCGAATGAGTGCGATCGCTCCTTTAAACTAACACAACCAGTTGTCATCTCGCCAGGACGACTACTCATCGCCCTCTTCAACTAGCATTAACCGTTGCGCTCGTCTCCTATCTTTTCCTTAAGTTGACACCAATGGGCGCGCCTCGCCCCTACGAGATCTTGGGGTATTATCAACAAGATCACTAAGCAATATTCAGGTATTGTGATCTTAACTAACCCTACCTATTTGTTAAATTATGCCATAATATTATTAAAGGTCAAGGTTCGTTATTCCTTCATTCAACAGAGAGGTTAAATAATGTATCACGTTACAGGAGAATACGCTAAAAATAACTTCAGTGAAATTTTAGAAAAAGCCAGTACGGAACCTGGAGGGGTTGTTATTGTTCAGGATAATAAAAGTTTCATCCTCATCAGCCAAGAAGAATTAGAAAGTTGGACAGAAACCGTCGAACTACTTCAAGACAAAACCTTAATTGCTGATATTGAAGCCTCTCGTCAAGAATATCAGCAGGGAGAATTTTTAACAGTAGAACAAACTTTAAATTAAGAATTATTTAACAGGTTATTCAACCTCGACAACCGCTTTTCACGAATCACTGCTTCTAATTGAGCATTAATTTCTTCTAATTCTAAATTAAACTGTTCCATTTCTAAATGAGTCCGGCGTAAATTGGCTAATAATCTTTCTCTTGTTATCCGATCAGGAATAGGGTGTTGTTGGTTCATGGTAAATTCCACTCTAATTTTACTTCTTCTAAACTGCGTTCCCAGGCTGGAATCCTAGCTTGAGTGCGGATAATAGCTCGATTCATTAACTGTAACATATCTGATGAGGCATTGGGTTGAGAACGAGCAATATTTAAACCTAATCGAGATAGCTGCATATACGTTGCTTCAGCATCTTCTAAGACTGTTGTTAATTCAGCAAAAAAGGGTAATGTTTCTTCTGTTTCACCAAAGCGATCAACTAACACTAATTCTAGGGCTATAGCCTGATCAATAATATCTAAAGATTGTTGTTTGAGTTGATTAGCAATTTCTGTGATTTCTGGAGGTAGCTTTGCCATAATTTTAATCCATTAATAGCTATATTTAGCTTATCAGAAAATATCGCCCATAATTTGAATAATAATCTCTTCATTTATTGAAGCCTCTCGTAAAGAATATCAACAGGAAGAAGTTTTCACAATGGATCAACACTGTTGAATCTGATTCAAGTTTACCCTAACCCTTTAGGGGCAAGGCGAACCTCGCCCTAACGAGATCTGGAGAGATTATCAACCTCAAGTTGTAAGCTCATCATTCATCTTTTGGAGCTTCTCAAGATCAGACTTATGAAGTTGTGTTTGGCGTTCTGTAAGCCATTGATAAAAATTTTGAATTAAGGTAAAGTATTCATTAGATAAAGAAATTAGACATAAGTTATCTCCTAGTGTTTCCAAATAAGACCTTGACCTTCCCCATTCACCCCACTGTTTTAGAATGTTTACATCAAGACGCATACTCATTTCTATATCTTCTGCAAATGCGATTTGCAACGCGGGGATAGGTAAGGTGTAATGCTGTGTATAGTTTCGTAAATGCTGCACAAACTTTTGAACATCATTGTTGGCAATATCTTGATCAATTTTTGCTTGGTATTCCTTTATAAACTCTTGGTTAGAGTACAGTCTTTTAACAATAACTCTGGTATGATCAACTAATGTTTTTGCGGATGCAATAAAGTTATGGAATAGTCTTGAAGTTTCATCAAGTAAAAGATTAACTTCCTTTCGTTTGTCAATATTGTTGTACAAAGGCAAAGATTCTCTGGGATTTTTGAGATGCTCCAGATACTGTATAAGCTCATTGTAATTCCCTGCAAAGACCCTATAGCTTGCACTTAAAGCTTGTAAATTCCGGTAAATTTCCATTTCTGGTGAGGCTTCTAACTGATCTAAACGGATACCAAACTCTGTCTTGTATCGCATACATTTTTTCAAAATAAATTTAAAAACTCTTGATTACCCAAACAAAAATCGCAGTCTGTCATCCTGTGGATTAACACCCCAAGTCTTTAATGTTTGTACGGGATCTCCACCATTAAGACCCAACCTTTGAATGTTTTGCTGTTCGCAGTCTAAGAAATAAGCATCACAACAGTAGGGCCGACGACGAACTTGAGGATCACAAAACAAAATATCATCTTTAGTTCGGATCAGTAGAGGTTCTTGAGTAATATCATTTTCGTCGTTTCCCATCCATTGCTCAAAAGCATAAGATGGGGATACATTTATATGGTGGTCTGACTTTCCAGATAACCTCATAGCAAGCGTCACCATATCTGCTAGTTCTAATGTAGTAGCTATCCAAAACCCTGCACTACGCACAGATTCAACTCGCCACTGCATATTTAATGTTGTATCATTACAACCGTATAATCCTAAGCAAACAATATTATGGATTTCCCGTGTTTGATCATGCAAACTATCAAATGATGGATAGTTTGAATCTGCTAAATTTTGAGCCCCACGAAACAAACTCAAGCTATACAAAGATTCAAAAGTTATTGGTGGATTGTCACTGTACAACTGTGGCATATAGCAACAGTGTTCCTGGACTCGATCAACTTTGGATAGTGTTTCAACTAACCTTAGAGTCTCTTCGAGACAAGCTGTTGACCCACCACCATTCAAGTTTGTTGTAGCTGGATGATTTCCGTACCACCAAGGATGAGCCTGTCTAGGTTTTACAAAAATCCAGTCAACATCAAGTGGATGATGAGGATTCGGAACAATCGCAAATAGCCAATCTACAGTGTGTCCTCTATTTATACTTTCAATGTAGGAGCAGTCACTCAAGCCATCAATTTGGGTTACAGGAATTACAATGGCTATCTGATCCCAATAGCTTTTTACAAACTCGCTAAGAAAAGGCTCTTGAATAAACCCAAGTGATTGATCATCGAGAATTAATAAGCTGTGCATCCTGTAAATTCTCAGTTATAACTATGATATCTCTTATGATAGCAACAAATTCGCTGATCGCAAAATTTATTATTTAAGAAATATTAATAATTGACACAATTATTTTCCCTTGAACTGATTGCTCTTACGAAAATCAGTGGCTTTTGCCCTAACAGCAAACACGCTTGAATATAAGTCAGTTCAAAATCAGGAGAACCCTATTTTACAGGGGTTTGGCAACAAGCGGGGGAAGGTTCTCCCGGTCAACAACAGATTATAAAAGCGATCGCACCTCACCCCACCGGACTCGATTTTAATACCCTCCAAACCGTTACAAATTTAGATCCTATTTCCTTACAAAATGCCCTTGATACTCTGTCTCGTCATGATGTTATTATAGAAACCGATCACCATTGGCGAATTATTGTGGAACTATTTCGCCGTTGGGTTATTAATAGCGGATTAGTGTAAAAAATTCCCCTTCCCTAAATCAAAGAAATCAGGAGTTAATTCTGATCTAAAATTTAACTTAAAAAATCTTACTCTTCTTCACCAAAATCTTCACATAAATCCTGTAACGTCTGATGTTGAAAACGACGGGAAGAACGACGATATTTTTTACTGGCTAATTTCGGTTCTAATTGTTGTTTACCGCCTGATTTCGATTTAGATTTGACATTGATTTCTACATCTTTTTGTTGTTGAAGCATTTCTTGATGGGCGATCGCAGCTTCTAAAAACTCCAAATAAATCGGATAACGTTCCCAGTCGCCCCGAACAATACAATTAGGTTCATCTCGATGTAAACAATCACTAAACTGGCATTTTCCCTGCTGAAAACGATGTTTCGCTTCGGGAAAATAATCTGTTAATTCTTCGGGAGCACATTCTAATTCAGGTTGATTAAATCCCGGTGTATCCGCTAATAATCCCCCCGTCGGTAATTGGAATAATTCAACATGGCGAGTTGTATGTCTTCCCCGTCCTAATTTTCCTGAAACGCTACTGACCCGTAAATTAATACTGGGAATTAATTGATTAATTAAACTAGATTTTCCCACCCCAGAAGGGCCAGAAATTACCGTTGTTTTATCTTGAAGTTGATACAGTAGAGTATTTTCTACAAAGGTATTTTCAATTTGAAATAGAGATTTTTGAATAATTTGATGCTCAGAATTAACCGTATATTCTAACCCACTACTTACACTTATAAATAAAGCCTGATATCCCCAATTTAATAAGCGATCGCGCCAGTATAACAACTGTTCTGAGGAGACTAAATCGCACTTATTTAAACACAAACACACCTCTAAACCCGTTGATTCCGCCTTCACTAAAAACCGACTTAAAGCCGTTGATTCTAGCTCTGGTTCTGCGATCGCAAATACTAATAAAATTTGATTAGCATTAGCAATCGGAGGACGACTCAGTTCTGTCCGGCGCGGAAAAACTTGAGTGATCGCCCCCCGTTTTCCTAACCAGTCCGGTTCTTCCACCACAACTTGATCTCCCACCATCACCTGCTGACCCATTTTTTTCAACAGAGAACGACGGGTACATAACAGGATAGTTTCAGGAAGTGAAGTTGCTTGGGTTTCCAGTTGAACCTGATAGAAATTCGCTTGAACAGCGACAACCGTTCCGATCAGTTCTGGAACATTCAACGGTTCATTAGTTGTCATTGAACTCATTGAACGGTAACAGGACAACGAATTTGCAGGGAAAAATAGTCTGAACAATCGGTGATTTGCTCAATGTTGTACCCCGCCATCGTTAAACTATCAGGAACTTGCTCAATGGGTTCTCCCGCATCTAACCAAACTTCTAGCAGGGAACCGGGCTGCATCTGTTCTAAGCGTAATTTCGTGCGAACAAAATTGAGGGGACAAGGAGTTCCCCGTAGATCCAATTGAGCATCTGGTTTTAAGTGAGTTATTTCTGCCATAAAAAGGAGGGATATATTGTTTGTTTTCGGCTGACTGTTGACCGTTAACAGCTAACAGCCAACGGTCAATTTTTTATTTTTGTTGAAATAAATTACCGAGAAATCCCTCAATTCCCCCCTTTCCCGTGCGATCGCCCCGAATTTTAACCAACTGTTCCAAAAGTTCCCGTTCTTCTGGAATCAACTTCGTGGGAATATCGACGAGAACCGTAATTAAATGATCCCCCCGACTTACGGGATTTCCCAGACGAGGAACCCCTTTATTTTCTAGGGTTAATACTGTGCCCGGTTGAGTTCCTGGCGGAATGGTTAATTTAGTGGGGCCATCAACGGTGTCTACCTCAAAGTTAAAACCAAGGATCGCCTGAAGGTAGCTAATTTTCACGTCGGACAGAATATTAATCCCATCCCGTTTAAATTTCGGATCAGGTGCGACGGATAAAAACACATATAAATCCCCAGGGGGCCCGCCTCGTTTCCCGGCATCCCCCTCGGAGGCAACCCGCAGACGAGTGCCATTATCCACCCCGGCGGGAACATTAATTTTCAGTTTTTTCGTGACTTCATTTAACCCACGACCGCCACAGGTGGAACATTTATCCTCAATCATTTGTCCTGTACCATTACAGTTCGGACAAACGGAGACTTGAGTAAAACTGCCAAAGGGAGTACGAGTCGCCCGACGCACTTGACCACTTCCCCCACAGGTGGAACAAGTTTGGGGGCGAGTTCCGGGTTTAGCACCGCTTCCGGTACAGGTTTCACAGGTTTCTAAATGCTTAATGCGGATTTCTTTTTCGCCGCCAAAGATGGCTTCTTTGAACTCTAACCGCAGGTCTAAGCGCAGGTCATCTCCCCGGGCTGGGCCTGTGCGCTTGCGAGTTTGGGCATTACCCCCCATACCCCCGCCAAACCCACTGAAGAAGCTTTCAAAAATATCGGTAAACGGATCGGTAAAGTTGGGGTCAAAACCTCCAGCACCACCCCCTACTCCCGCTTCTCCAAAACGGTCATATCGCGCCCGGATTTCCGGTTCTTTTAAAACTTCATAAGCGCGACTAATTTCTTTAAACCGTTCTTCTGCACCCGGTTCTTTATTGACATCCGGGTGATATTTGCGAGCTAGGCGACGATAAGCCCGTTTAAGTTCTTCTGTATCTGCGTCGCGGGAGACACCCA
Source organism: Planktothrix mougeotii LEGE 06226 (assembly GCF_015207485.1). NCBI lineage: Bacteria > Bacillati > Cyanobacteriota > Cyanophyceae > Oscillatoriales > Microcoleaceae > Planktothrix > Planktothrix mougeotii. Next base: position 45,188 of record NZ_JADEWU010000015.1, on the reverse strand, counting down.
ATATTTCATAATAATCGCCTGCCATAGAGTATTTTGCCTAAAAATAAATAACAACAATTTTGTTAACGCTTAATCAGTAACCCCTAGTCAGTTTCTAGTTTTTAGCTAAAAATTGACAACTATAGCGCTACGCAAAGCGGGAACAGGGAACAGTAAGTTGTGAAAGGCTTGCAGGATTTAGAAATTTCCTCACCTTTTTGCGTAGTGCTATATGACGATTTACGACTCACTCTTCCATTGATTACTGTTTACCGATAACTGATCACTGGTTTAATCCTACATTTGAGACTTTTCAATTCTATCATAAATCCTCAAAAGCCTTCCTCTGTAGGACAAACCTTTCAATTCAGGGTATTGGTAAACGGATTACCAGGATCAGGAGGATCACTGAAGGTGTCTATTCCAGAGGAAGTCTCAATCATGCTGTTGTTCAAGAATAATAATTCACTACTGGTAGGTTTTGCCTCTTCTTCATCTTCATCTTCGTCTTCCTGTGTTTCCTCTAGTTTATCTTCTACCGCTTGTACAGAAGCCTCAAATTCTGAAGACTCCGAAGCAACAGATGAAGCGGAAGACGAATTCTGACCTGCTTGTTCATAAATCTCTGAAGCCAAAGCATACAACATTTCTTGGAAGGATTCTAACTGTTTTTTCATATCCTCATGGGAAATATTGGGATTAGCAACCGCTTGTTTTAAAGCCGCAGCTTCTTTGCGAACTCGTTCTTTGAGATCATTACTAATCTGATCAGCCTTGCCTTTGAGGGTTTGTTTACAATTAGCAAACAAAGTTTCGGACTGATTTTTAAGTTCTACCACTAACCGACGTTTTTCGTCCTCATCAGCGTAAATTTCTGCCTCTTGACGCATTCGTTCAATTTCTGCTTCCGTCAATCCTCCGGTATTACTAATTTCAATCCCTTGTTCTCGTCCCGTCCCTTTATCTTCCGCTAAAACTTTTAGAATTCCATTGGCATCGAGATCAAACGCCACTTCAATTTGAGGAACTCCCCGTTTAGCCGACGGAATTCCATTCAGGAGGAATTTTCCTAAACTTTTATTATCCTTCGCCATTGCCCGTTCTCCTTGGAGAACGTGAATTTCCACAGAGGTTTGTCCATCAACGGCGGTGGAAAACATTTGAGAACGGCTCGTGGGAATTGTTGTATTGCGTTCAATAATTTTAGTAAAAACTCCTCCCAAGGTTTCTAATCCTAGAGATAAAGGAGTAATATCTAATAACAATAAATCTTTGACTTCTCCTGCTAACACTCCCGCTTGAATGGCAGCCCCTAAAGCAACGGCTTCATCGGGGTTAACAGAACGGTCTGGGGTTCGGGCTCCAAAATATTCACTAATGGCTTGTTGAACCGCCGGAATTCGCGTAGATCCCCCGACTAAAATAATGCGATTCACCTGATTAGGTTGTAAACTGGCATCTTTCAACGCTTGGATGACGGGTTCAATGGTACTGTCTACCAACGGTTTAACTAAACCCTCAAATTCGGTGCGACTCAATTCCAGTTCTAAATGTTTTGGCCCGGAATCATCGGCGGTAATAAAGGGCAAATTAATCGAGGTGGTGTTGCGACTGGATAACTCGATTTTGGCTTTTTCGGCGGCTTCTCGTAACCGTTGTAATGCCATTTTTTCCGTTAAGAGGTTGATGCCTTCCTGGGTTTTGAATTTTTGGATCATCCACTGTACCAAACAGTTATCAAAATCATCCCCGCCCAGATGGTTATTTCCGGCCGTTGATTTGACTTCAAAAATCCCGTCTCCCAGTTGTAGAATCGAGACATCAAAGGTACCCCCACCCAAGTCAAAGACCAGAATTTTCTGATCTTGATCTTGTTTATCTAAGCCATAAGATAAAGCTGCTGCCGTGGGTTCATTGATAATCCGTAAGACATCTAAACCCGCAATGGTTCCCGCATCCTTGGTTGCCTGTCGTTGAGCATCGGTAAAATAAGCTGGAACCGTAATCACCGCTTGAGTGACCGTTGCTCCTAAATAAGCTTCTGCATCTTCTTTGAGCTTTTGCAACACCATCGCCGAGATTTCTTGGGGGGTGTAGACTTGGTTGCGAATTTGGACATTAACGGTGTTGTCCTTGCCTTTGACACAAGTATAGGGAACCCGTGAGCGTTCTTCTTCGGTATCTTCCCAGCGACGTCCGATAAACCGCTTAATACTGTAAACCGTATTTTCGGCATTCGTAACCGCTTGTCGCTTACCCAACTGGCCCACTAACCGATCGCCATATTTACCAAATCCGATAATACTCGGCGTGGTTCGTCCGCCTTCAGAATTAGCGATTACGATCGGTTTACCGCCTTCTAATACGGCAACACAACTGTTCGTTGTCCCTAAGTCGATGCCAATGACTTTTCCCATAGCTCCTCGGCGATGAATGTTTGCAATACTGATCCTGAAATCAGCAATTTTTCCAGATTCTTACGGGATAAAATCGCTTTGATCCAGATGCCTTCAGGTGATAGATTTAGAGTTCCCTCCTATGGCTGGTTCCTTGTCCCTGAGCAACACTTTATGCTTCAGATGGAGTTTCTTCGGCAGTAGATTCTGTAGAATCTGGTTCAGGAGCCGTTGCCACTTTCACCATCGCATGGCGTAAAACCTTTTCTCCTAACTGATAACCGTGCATTAAATCTTCAATCACAGTTCCTTCAGGATAGGCATCCGTTGCTTCACGCATCACCGCTTCATGTAAATTGGGATCAAAGGGCTGCCCTTCGGGACGCATCACAGCCACCCCCAGTTGTTTGAGACAATCCACCATTAATTTATAAACCCCTTGGTAACTCTTGTGGATATTCATTTCTGAATCGGTTTGGGGTTTAATTTGGGATCTAGCTCGGTCAAAATTATCCACAACCGGGAGTAATGGCTTCAGAGTTGAACCTTTGATGGTGATTTCTAACTCTTCTTTTTCCTTTTGAGTCCGTTTGCGGAAGTTCTCAAAATCTGCCGCCAAACGCCGATATTGACCACTAACATCTTCTAATTGTGCTTTGAGGGCCGCATTGGCTTCCGCTAAAGCCATGACTTCAGCATGAAGTCCTTCCCCCGTTGACTCGATTTCCTGGCCAAAAGTTTTTTCAGAGGGTGCTTCGCTAGCGGATTCGTCCGTCCCGACCTCTGGGTAGGAACTTGATTCCGTCGCTGTTGTCGCCTCAGCATCCAAATTATCGGAGTTCGGGACATCCGACTCTGAGGTTGAATAGGATTGACCCGTTAGTTCATCAGGAGTATTAGCCGTTGAATTAGGCATCATAATGGTACTGTTTGTCCTTGTTAATCACAGAAAATCAGCGTGAGTCCTTAACCCTTACACGGCTGAGGAGTAACCCCGCTATCCATCATCATCGCAAAAATGGGTAGAAACCCCGTCCCTTCGACAGCCCTTCGACAAAGCTTAGGGCAAGGCTCAGGGCTGACTCTATTTAGGACGGCTTTTATTTCCCCTTTCGGGGTAGAAGGGCAATCAATCATACCCCTGTGTAGAGGTATGGTTGCCTCCTAACACCTATTTCTAGGGTAAAGTTAGCTGAGTGCTTCGCACACGCTACGCGAACGCCAAGGTTTTAAGAGCTTGTTAGGCTAGTAGCACTTCCACCGGCCCGATAAAGATGTTTAACTACTAACGACAGAGCCAGGGACTAGCTACGCATCCACAGGGTGTCATGACTCAAAAAACGTAGTGCACAAGGCACTTAGGCTGGTCAACTATCACGCTCTAGTGAGGCATGACTTCGCGTAGCCTGCGCTCCGCCCATAGCCCCGTTACTTCAGTACGGGGTGCTGACGACATTTCGTTACTTTAAAAATTTTAATCAAAATCATATCTTAAAATACATCCTCAAGGTGAGGTAAACCGTTATGATCAAGATGGAGCCTTAATTAAAATGCTGGGTAGGGGGTTTACAAGATGGGATGGGTTGAGCTAAGGATGCGTACAGGAGGAGATCAATCAGCCCCCTGAACTTCTCTTAGATGCGGATTGGAATTGAGAACGAGAAGGCTATTCAACAGTTGGGTTAAAATTGACACGTCAAAGGGAATTCTATTCCCTTAAAACCCACAGCCACCCTAGATGCTTGATAATTGCGGTTGTGTTCTGAGTAACTTAACTCTGAGATGGGTTAGAGGGAAGCCCCGGGACATTTAACCTTTGTGCGGGTTGGAGCTAGGGAAAGTTTCACGCTGTATTTCTTGCCAAAATCAGCGTCGGATACAGGTACACCTCAAACCCATCATGTCCATTAATCCTGAAAACTAAGTGATTATCGTGACATCAACGCATTAATACAATGACATAGACCTTAATTTTAAGCTATGACGAACACATCCCAAAGACGCGCCCTAGTTGTTCAAAGTACCACTCCCTTTGGCAACAAATTAATTCAATCCGGCTATATTAATCCAGAGCAACTTCAGCAAGCCCTCAAAACCAGTCGCTCAGGTCAACCCCTGACAGAAGTTTTGGAATCGATGACGGGGCAGCCCCTTCCCCCTGACTTGGCACGTCATTATAAAAAACAACAGTTATTTGAACTCAGAATCCTTCACGGCGTCGAAGCATTCGATCCTGAAATTGAACCGATGTCGAATGAAGAACTCGAACAAATGCTGCATACCCTCGATACGAGTTTAGAAACCTGTAAACGCCATCGCTTCATCCCCTTACGCAAACCTGAAAGTGATCCGACTTCGGTGTTGATTGCCATGGTTGACCCCGACAACCTGAATGCGTTGGAGGAGTTAAGAAATCAAATTTTGCGACCCAAGCAATTGAAACTCCAACGGCGGGTGATTACTCAGGAAGATTATGATCAAATTATTTCCACCTATAGTAACGAAGATGTTAAACGCAAAGCCGCTGAAGCTGCTAAACGGGAACAAGAGAAATTAGAGTTTACCGCCGGAGATTTTGAAACCACCGACCTCGAAGAAGTAGGCGATGATAGCGTCGGGATGGATTTGTCCGAAGAAATCGAACAAGCGGAAACCGCCCCGGTGATTAAGGCTGTCAACGTGATTTTAGCGAAAGCCCTCTCGGAGGGGGTATCTGATATTCACGTTGAACCCCAGGAACATGAAATGCGAATTCGGATGCGGAAAGATGGGGTGTTACAGGAATATTATAAATTTCCCAAAAAAGTAATTCCGGCGATTACTTCCCGGTTTAAAATTCTCGCTGAAATGGATATCGCTGAACGTCGTCAAGCCCAAGATGGTCGGATTCGCCGTAAATTCCGAGGACGGACGGTAGACTTCCGAGTCAATAGTCTCCCCAGTCGCTACGGGGAAAAAATTGTATTACGGATTTTGGATAGTTCTTCAACCCAATTAGGGTTAGATAAATTAATTACAGATCAAGAAACCTTAGCGTTAGTTCGGGAAACCGCATCTCGTCCTTTTGGTTTGATATTGGTTACAGGGCCAACGGGTTCAGGAAAATCCACCTCTCTGTATTCGGTTTTAGCCGAAAAAAATGATCCGGGGATTAATATTAGTACCGCAGAAGATCCGATTGAATATGCTTTACCGGGGATTACCCAATGTCAGGTAATTCGGGAGAAAAATTTAACCTTTGCTAATATTTTACGGGCATTTTTACGACAAGACCCGGATGTTTTATTAGTGGGAGAAACACGGGATTTAGAAACAGCAAAAACTGCTATTGAAGCGGCTTTAACCGGACACTTAGTGTTAACTACTTTACACACTAACGACGCGGCGGGTGCGATCGCTCGTTTAGATGAAATGGGAGTAGAACCGTTCATGGTGTCCGCCGCCTTATTAGGAATTCTCGCCCAACGGCTGATGCGGCGCGTTTGTGGGGAGTGTCGGCTACCTTATACCCCCGCTCCTGAAGAGTTAGGTCGTTATGGGTTATCGGCTTCTCAAGAAGTCAATATTACTTTTTATAAGGCGAATACCATTGCAGTTGAAGAACGGAAGCATTTAGCCGATCTCGGTCAATTGTGTAAAAAATGTAGTGGGCTGGGCTACAAAGGTCGGGTCGGAGTCTATGAATTCCTGAAAGTCACCGAACGAATGCAAACCCTGATTACCAAAGGTGCTCCTACTGAACAAATTAAGGAAGCCGCCGTTGAAGAAGGGATGAAAACCTTATTAGCTTATAGTTTGCAATTAGTTCGTGAAGGGTACACTACCTTTGAGGAGGTGGAACGGGTAACATTTACAGATTCCGGTTTAGAAGCCGAACTCAAAGCCAAACGCAAACAAGGCTTAACCTGTAAGAGTTGCGTAGCGGAATTAAAACCCGAATGGTTAGACTGTCCCTATTGTATGACACCCCGCTTTATCAGCTAATCAGTTATCAGTTATCAGTTATCAGTTATCAGTGTAGAGACGCGCCATGGCACGTCTGTACCAGTTATCAGTGCAGGAATTGGCTAATTCCTTAACTATTAGCTATTAATTCTTGACTCTTAACTCTTAACTCTTAACTGATCACTGATAACTGTTAACTGGTAACTGATAACTGATGACTGATAACTGATGACTGATAACTGATAACTGATTTGTAGTTTAGAGGAGAATAATTATGCCGGGATTAATGATTGAAGACATTTTAGAGTCTTTAGTCGAACAAGGTGGCTCTGATATTCATATTCAAGGGGGTGCGCCTATCTTTTTTCGGATTAGTGGGAAACTGACCCCTCAGCCCCAATTTGGAGAAACTCAATCGGCTGAAGAGGTGCAAGTTCTGATTTACCAAATGCTCAATAATATGCAGCGTAAACAATTAGAACAAGAATGGGAACTGGATTGTGCTTACGGGGTAAGAGGATTAGCTCGGTTCCGGGTCAACGTCTATCGAGAACGAGGTTGTTGGGCCGCTTGTTTGCGGGCGTTAGCCTCCAAGATTCCCAATGCGGATAAATTAGGGGTTCCCCAAGTAATTCGGGACATGACGGAACGCCCACGGGGGATGGTGTTGGTCACAGGTCAAACAGGTTCAGGTAAAACCACAACCATGGCAGCCTTGTTAGACTTAATTAATCGGACTCGCTCAGAACATATTCTAACCGTAGAAGACCCGATTGAATATGTGTTTCCCAATATTAAAAGTTTGTTCCACCAGCGACAAAAGGGAGAAGACACCAAAAGTTTTGCAAATGCCCTCAAAGCCGCTTTGCGGGAAGACCCCGATATTATTCTGGTGGGAGAGATGCGGGACTTAGAAACCATTGGTCTAGCGATTTCCGCCGCAGAAACGGGTCACTTAGTCTTTGGAACCCTGCACACCAACTCCGCAGCCGCAACCGTAGACCGGATGTTAGATGTATTCCCCCCCGTTCAACAACCCCAAATCCGAGCACAGTTATCCGGTTCACTGGTGGGGGTTTGTAGTCAAAACTTGGTTCCCGCCATTGGAGGAGGTCGTCGGGCGGCGATCGAAATTATGGCCAATACTCCTGCTATGGCTAACCTGATTCGGGAGGGAAAAACTTCTCAAATTTACTCCCAAATTCAAATGGGGGCAAAATTAGGAATGCAAACGATGGAAATGGCTTTAGCGAAACTCTATAACGAAGGTCAAGTCACTTGGGAAGCGGCCATGAGTAAGTCGTCTAAACCCGATGAATTAGAACGTTTAATTGGCCCTGCTCCCTCCGCCGCTAAGGGACAAAAAGCCAAAGCTTAAATCAGTTATCAGTTGTCAGTTATCAGTTATCAGCGTAGAGACGCGCCATGGCGCGTCTGTACCAGTTATCAGTAAAAAATTAATACTGAGTAGGTAAAAATTTATGGCAGGGAGTGTAGTTCGCAGTCAAGTCAGAAACCGAGGTTTTGACTTTAAACGAATTGAAGAAAGTATTAGCATTGCTCTGGCAACGATTACCGTTAAAGACTTAGCGATTTTTGCTCGTCAGTTTGCATCCATGTTTAACGCCGGGATTGCGATGGCAAGATGTTTGAGTGTCTTAAGTGATCAATGTAGTAATGCTAAGTTAAAAAATGCCTTAACTTCCATTCGGGCTGATGTGGAAGAAGGGACAGAACTTTCCGTAGCAATGCGGAAATTTCCTGATATTTTTGATCAGCTTTTTATTAGTATGGTATCTGCTGGAGAAACCGGGGGGGTTTTAGATGAAGTCTTAGAACGGCTAGCAGTAATGATGGAAAAAAACCACAAAACCCAAGCCGAAATTAAGTCCGCTATGTCCTATCCCAAAACGGTGTTTTTTATTGCCATTACCATCTTTTTTGGGATGACAACTTTTTTACTCCCCACCTTTGCTAAGGTGTTTCAGGATATTGGGGCAACACTACCAATGTTTACCCAGATCATGCTCAATATTAGTGCCTTTTGTAGAACTTGGCCTCCGATTCCACAAGCTATTGTAATCGGGACGTTGATAGGGTTATTGTTTGCTTATAAAACCGCTTATAAAACCCCTGGGGGAAGAATGTTTTTTGATAAGCTATTTTTGAAGTTACCGATTTTTGGAAACCTAATTCAAATTTCGGCTGTGGCGCGGTTTTGTACAATTTTTGGAAGCTTAACCCGGTCTGGGGTTCCGATTATGAACTCTCTGGAAATTGTGGAAGAGGTGGCAGGAAATGCGGCCATCGCTTTATGTATTAGAAATGCCAGAGATTCTATTCAACAAGGCGGTTTAATTAGTTTAGCTTTACAAGAAGGCAATGTATTTCCTCCTTTGGCTATTCAAATGATTGCAATTGGAGAAGAATCAGGGGAACTCGACAAAATGTTAATGAAAGTAGGGATCTTCTATGAAACGGAAGTGGAAGAAGCTGTAAAAGGACTTACCAGTATGTTAGAACCCCTGATGATTGTGATGGTAGCTGGAATTGTGGGTTCAATTTTGCTATCGATGTATCTGCCTATGTTTGCCGTGTTTGAAAAAATTGGCTAATTCCAAAACCCAGAAAATTAGAGGGTATATCAAACACAACTTTCAATAAGAATTACGAATTACGAATTACGAATTACGAATTACAAATTACAAATTACAATTCGTAATTCGTAATTAAATGTTGATTCTACCTATTACCCCATTAACCCATGCTGTAAACGTTTTATTTGAAATGATTTATGTCTATTCTAAAATCCCATTATGAAGCGTTGCTGGCAGAATATAGTAATTCGGAAGCAGCCATTACTTTACTGAAGCAACATCGTCCTTATTTTGAAATGGTTCCGAGTATTCGCCGTTCTGATGATAGTGTGATTACCATTCCGTTACCGATTGTACGTTTACGACACGGAGTTTCCTATTCAGGACAGCAGGGAATTACTATTAAACCGGGGGATGCGGTGGGTTTACCCTGCGATATTGGACTTTTGATGTGTGATCCAGAATGGAAAGTTAAAATTGGGGCGGAGATTTTTATTTTTATTCACCGTCCTCAAGAAGAATTATCGGATTTATTAGCCCGTTGGCGATTAACCCAAGTGTTATTAGATCAAGATTATGAATGGATAATGCCTCACCATTATAAACACATTGATTCTCAAGAGGCTGATGATATTTATCCCCTATTTGTTTTATTTCCTGAAACATCAGAACGGATTAAACGGGGTTTAATGGGTGCTAATTTACCGTTTGTTATTCACTCTGTAGAGGAAATGGCTGATAATTATGAATATCCTGATCTCGATCAAATTGAATCAGAAGAATATCAGGAATTTGGCGGAGAGTGGGGATAAGTCGCTGGTGAATGTTGGGTCTGGGGGATGGGAAGGAACTTAATGGATCAAAATATCTGGATTAAAAATCAATTGGGGTCGGCTAATTTTAAAATCTCCTGCTATCATTACCAAATTAAACATCCCCAATATGGCAATCATCATGAACAAACTCAAACCCTTACTCGTGAGCCTCTTAGCTACAGCAACTCTGAGTGCTGTGTTCTCTCCGGTGTCGGAAGCGAGTCCTTGTCCTTTTAGCAAATATAAGTCTAATGGGTTGTTGACAAATTCTAACTTTAATTCCGGTTCGGTGTGGACAAAAATTCCCCCGATTAAACCGGATTATGGCATCATTGCTGGATTAGCCCTCGGAACAGCCGGGTTATTAGGATTAGGAAGTATTTATCTCAAAGGTCGTTCGGAAGGTGCTAAAGCCATGACAGAAGCCGTTTATGTGGAACATCCTGAAGCTCCAGGGGGTGCGTTAGATATTGCTTCTGACCCGACCCCAACTGATTCAACTCCTGAAAAAGAAACCGTTTTAATCTAGTTAGAATCTAACACTTTGATCACCACAGAATAAAACCCGCAAAGCGGGGGTTTTATTCTGTGGGAAACTGAGTATTGTTGATCATAAACCCATCCCATGAATATTATTCCAGCCATTGATTTATTAGACGGACGTTGTGTTCGATTATATCAAGGAGACTATAACCAAGCTCAAACCTTTAATGATGACCCCCTTGCGGTTGCTCAAGATTGGGTTGAACAAGGAGCAACAAGGTTGCATTTAGTAGATTTAGATGGAGCAAAAACCGGAAAACCCACAAATTATCAGGTGATTGAAGCGATCGCAAAAACGATTAATATTCCGGTACAAGTTGGCGGAGGATTACGCACCCGTGACAACGTAGCCACCCTATTCAATTTAGGAGTAGAACGGGCAATTTTAGGAACGATTGCAGTAGAAAAACCTCAATTAGTTGCGGATTTATGTGCAGAATTTCCGGGTCATATTGCGGTAGGAATTGATGCTAGAAATGGCAAAGTTGCGACAAAAGGATGGTTAGAAACCTCGGAAATTTTAGCGACGGATTTAGCCGAACAAATGGCACAGTTAGGGGTTGTCACGATTATTTATACTGATATTCATCGGGATGGAACCCTCATTGGGCCAAATCTTGAGGCTTTACGAGAAATTGCTAATGTCGTTTCAATTCCAGTGATTGCTTCTGGAGGAGTGAGTTCGATTACAGATTTATTAAGTTTATTATCCCTGGAACCTTTAGGGGTAACTGATGTAATTGTGGGACGAGCACTTTATACCGGGGATATTAATTTAAAAGAAGCAATTCAAGCCGTCGGTCAAGGACGATGGCAAGATGTTCCCTCCGATTTTGGAAACTCTGCCTTTGGTTAATTGTTAAGGTCGAGATTTAGTTCAAGAATGGGTTTACATCAGTAAGGCTTTAACCCGTTCTTGCTTCCATTGAGAGGTTAACAAGGCTGCAATATATTGAGTTGCATCGATAGAATTTAAGGGTTTTGAAAATAAAAATCCTTGTCCCCATTCACATCCTAATAAGGATAATTGATTCAGTTGGGATTTTGTTTCAATTCCTTCCGCGACAACATCCATTCCTAATCCATGAGCTAAGGTAATAATGGTTCTAATTAACTCAATTTCTCCTTGATTTGAACCAATTTGACGCACAAAAGAGCGATCAATTTTTAAGGTATCAATGGGGAATTCATGAAGACGACTGAGGGAAGAATATCCTGTCCCAAAATCATCAATGCAAAATTGAATTCCTAGATTTTTCAGCCTTTTTAAAGCTTCAATGTGATGAGATCCAGTTTTCAGTAACGAGCCTTCTGTAATCTCAAATTTGATTTGATGTCTTTTAATTTTGAAATGCGAAAATAGCTCTTGAACTTGTTCAGAGAAAGAAACCAGCATTAATTGTTGAGGTGCAACATTAACATTAATCGCAAGTTCTGAAAATCCAGGAAACTGTTCCTGCCAAATTTCAATTTGGTTTAAAGCAGTTTTGATCACCCACCATCCTAACTCAATAATTAATCCGGTTTCTTCCGCCACAGGAATAAATTGATCTGGAGGAATCATACCTTTTTGCGGATGATGCCAACGAATTAACGCTTCAAATCCTAATTTTGGGGAGTTGGAAAGGGAAATAATAGGTTGATAATAGAGAGAAAATTCCTCATTTTGAATAGCACGCCTGAGATCATTTTCTAACTGTAAACGACTCATGGCTTGTTGTTGCAATTCACTGGTTAAAAGTTGATAACAACCTTTGCCATTTGCTTTAGCAGAATACATGGCTACGTCAGCATCTCGCAGGATATCTTCGGGGTGATCATATCCAAATTTACTAAATGTAATTCCTATACTCCCGCCTGTATAGACTTCATATTGATTTAATTGAAAAACGGGACTTAACACATCTAAAATTTTTTGAGCAATGCTCATAACCTCCTGCTCATCGCTAATTTTTTCAACAATAATAACAAATTCGTCTCCTCCTAAACGAGCAATATGGAGATTAGAGGTTAAGCAAGATTCTAAGCGTTTAGCAACCTTTTGTAACAGTTTATCTCCTAATAAATGACCTAAGCTATCATTAATAACATTAAAGCGATCTAAATCTAAAAACAAGACAGCATAATGATAATTAAAGTCAGATTTAGCTTGTTCAATTAAGGTTTTAAGTTGAGAAATACACCAAGCTCGATTGGGAAGTCCTGTCAGTGGATCATGATAAGCTTTATAGTGTAATTGCTGTTCTCTCTCTAATAGTTTTTGTTGTGCCTGCTGTAATTCCTCTAAGGTACTTTGCAGTTGGAAGGTACGTTCTTCTACTCGTTTTTCTAATTCTAAATTTAGCTGATTTAAAGCTTGTTCTGCTTGTCTTTTTTCCTTAATTTCAGACTTTAATTGAGAATTTAAAGCATAAAGCTTTAAGTGCAGATTAATCCGGGCTAAGATTTCACTTTGATCAAAAGGCTTGGTAATATAATCTACAGCCCCTAAGTTTAACCCTTTAACTTTTTGTTGGGTTTCAGCTAATGCTGTTATAAAAATAACAGGGATTTCACTATAGGCAGGATTGGCTTTTAAATGAGTGCAAATCTCAAATCCATCCCAATCCGGCATCATCACATCTAATAAGATTAAATCAGGCGTGTTTTGGTCAATAATTTCCAGACCACTTTCTCCATCTAATGCTTTCCAAACTTCAAATCCAGCATAATCAAGATACTCAAATAATAAGTCAACATTGATAGGGTTATCATCAATAATTAAAATTTTGTATCTGGGCTTGACTACAGTATTCATACAATCTACTCCTATGGGATATGTTTCAATTCAGCCGGAATTTTGCTCAAATTGAATATAAATTTAAACTAGGCTTTGATGTCCTATCAATGTGTTAATCAAAGGATGAAATTTTGGGTTCTCAAGCATTCCTGATCTTTGTGTTGCGATGTCTGCTTTGAACTGATAACGAGGGTTCAAACTAGGGAAAAAGGGGTGATAGATACACAGGATCAAGAATTAATAGCGATTATGACTACTTTGATGATCAGATCAGGAACTCATTGTTACAAAAGTTAATCCAATAACTAACACATTTTGAGAATAAAAGCAAGTTTTTTCTAAGATTCACCAAAATAGAGTGGCGCATTCACTCTTTACCCGATCAATTTCATCAAACGTAAAGGGGATAATTGGGTGATGATTGGATCGGGTTGTCCTGTGATAAAATTTGCAAACCGTTGAGCTAAGGGGGGAATAAAAACTAAAGGATTACTAAATCCTGAAAAAATATGGATTTTATCAAAGTTACCAACAGCACCAATCAAGGGTAAACTATCGGAACTAAAGGCTACTAAACAATGATAGCAAGTTGCGGGTAAATTTGCCAAGGCTGGTAAAATTTTAATGATTTCCTGACGAATCAAGGTTTCACTTTCGAGGAGGTTCACTTGAGCATTAACATCGCTGAAAGCACGGGAAGGTTGACCCATTCTAATTCGACCGTCTAGCAACTGAGCGGCACTTTTATCCACAATAAATGGTGTTAACTCATGACCCGGTTTTTCCCATAAAGATTCTAATTCCGGTTGCGTTGATTTGGCTTCAAGTTGAAAACGTTCCATTGACGCCGACATGACAATTGTTTGTAATTTTAAATCGACGGGGGGGGTTTCTAAAATTTCAGTATGGGTAAAATAAATAGGAATTGAAATTCCGGCATTTTTTAAGACCTGGCGACTTAACCCTCCTGCACAAATGGCGATATTTTCAGCTTCATATTGTTCTAAATGAGTTGTGACTTGAACCGCTTGATTTTGAATCGGATAAATTTGCAAAACTTGATCAAAAATTTGATTTCCTCCTAAACTTTTGAACCGGTTAATATAAGCTTTATTTAAATGTTCAGGAGAAACTTGACCATGACGAACTGTAAATGCTCCATTTATGCCCTGCGGATTTAATAAAGGTTCTAATTTACAGGCTTCTTCAACAGTGATAAATTGAGGAGGTGTAGCAAAATAGCGATACTTTTGGGCTATCAATTCTGGATCATCATCAGGATTTACGACTAAAATTAAATCGAGTTCTCTTAACTGTGTATTGATTCCTAACTCATCGGATAAAATCTGATGACGTTGGCGACCTTCTTCACATAAAATCCGGGTTAGTTCCGTTGTTCCTGACCAATATGCTAAACCGCCATAACTATAACGAGTTGCACCATCTAATATCGGATTTGGGTCTAATAAGAGTACCTGAAATCCTTTTTTAACTAATTCATAACTGAGTGCAGAACCGGTAATTCCAGACCCAACTACAATCCAATCGTAAGCGTCCATGGAATCTCTGTGGTAGTAGTGAAATTGTAAGCAGACTCATAATCTACTATACAATAAATATGGCTGGTTAGATATTTATTTTGGCAGATTAATGGGTCGATAAAGAATCGTTTTTCCCCGTCGTTGTCCTGAATCTTCCCATCCCCACTGCTTCAATTCTCCAATTCGATTTAAGGTTGTAATATAAGGTGCGGAGACTCCTAAAATTTTTCCTAACTCTTTTGCTGTTTTTAAATCAGTTTCTCCGGGTTGAAATTCAGTGGTCTTAACTTCCTCCCTAGAAGAAGGTTCAATGACAGGGTTAATCGCCTGTTCTAAGTCATTTTGTAAATATTCATTAATTGAGGATTCTATCAGATCAATAATTTGAGTTTTGAGATATTGTTCAAAATGAGATTCAATTTGTACCCGTACATATTGAATGATTAACCCTTCTAAATTTAGAAGAGATTGGGAGTTTTGAACAGAATTTGCTTCTAAATATTGATGAATCAATGTGCTTAAGACTTCTGTGATTGTTTTTCCCCGCTCTTGACATCGGGCTTGGAAACTCAGCCACAGTTCTCGCTCCAGACTCAAAGAGATTACTACTTGATTCGCAGATAAATTATGAAATTGCTCAACCAAAGATTCTCACCTTCTACAAAAGTTGATTCGCTTAAAAATAACTTGTATTTTACTGGAATGAATCAAAGGGTAATATTTTTTTATATTAATCTAGTTTAACAAAAAAAATGATTCAATCATTTATTAGAAATAATTTTAATTAATTCTGGGCATTAATTTAGAATAGAACTTGATTTAAAAGGCAAATCCAAGCATATATTAAGGGTTACACCTTTTTTTGAAAGATGCTTTTTGATAAAAATTATCAATTATTGGGTTCAGGCTACAATCTTTCAGATGCTTTTCTTGACTCGGAGTCTCTAACCCAGCTTAGGACTGAATAGCACGAAGAAGGTTTGTGTTAGTCCTGATAGAGTTCCAGCCCCTAGTCTGAAAATAGCCTTTGGGTCTGATCAGAAAACTCCCTGAGATTGAAATTTAAAAGTAAAAGTGTTTATAATACATAACAGCTTTTTCGGGTAAAACTATGATTCATTATTGATTCATAATTTATCTCAAATCCTCCTAAACAATTGTTGAATAATGGCTCAATCACAACCTTACCAACCTCTCTTTTTAAGACTTTCTCACGCTTTAAATGCGTTTTTAATTTTAGGTGCTTTAGTCACTGGATTTCTAGTTTATGACAGTTATGATCGTCGTTTTGGAGGCCTAGGATTAACCCAAGAAAACCGCAACTTAATTGATATTCATGGAACCTTTGGATTTTTCCTTTTGTTTGTCTATATTATTTTTGCTGTCTATAGTTTAATTGCAGAAAGAAAACGCTTAATTCAAGGAAATACCCTACAAACCTTAACACAAATCAATAAACCTGTGTGGTGGTATACCCTTCTTCGCCTGAGTAATACCCTAGCGTTAATTGCAGCCGCATTCTCGGTTATTTCAGGAAAATTTCAGCAAGAAAATTGGCTCCCTAATGGAGAATTTAATCACCTGTGGTATTTTGTTCATTTAATCGCTTGGGTGATCATTCTATTTTCCATTTTACTTCATGTTTTAATGGTTGTTAAAGTCGGTGGTTTTCCTTTAATTGTTTCTATGTTTAAAACCAACTATAAACCTCAAGATCATCCTAAATTATGGTTAAATAATATTCGAGATTGGTGTCAACGTTTTTTGAATAAATAGTATATAGATGATCTCATCTGCTCTATCCATCCTAAAAACTATTACAAGTAAAATTAACTTTTAAATTATCAAAATTAAGATGATTTAAGGGATAAATGAATATAGAAAAATGTTGATCTAATAGAGAATTTGATAAAAATAATTCCACTGAAACCGAAGACTGATTTAATTCGGGAATAGATGCGATCACCGATTTAATAGGAATTGCAAAGGCTAATTGAACCATTTTTTCGCGGATTTCAGGAGTCGGTAAAGAACCATCTTGATAAATGTAAGGATCTCCCCAAAGGGGATAGGCGTGCATTCCATTAATTCCAATTACTTTACCTTGGGAATTCAATAATGGCCCCCCACTCATGCCTTTTTGAATGGGATTCGTATAACCAATAGTATACCCTTGTTGGATTGCTTTTTCCGAGATTAGAGAAACCCGACCTCGTGTTAAATGCAGTCCTAATTTAGGTAAAAATTCAGGTTCATTGAGTTGAGAAAATTTAGAAGGGAAAGGTTTTGATAATAGTGATAATTCAGACTGAGTTTTTGAAATTGGGGTATGATTTTTAATCTCTATAGCATTTGGATGATTAGATACTTCTAACCAGGGAAAACCCGCCCCAAATACCTTGTCTCCCGGTTGAATTGCAGGAGAGAGTTGTAAATTTGCGATCGCATAAATCTGAGTCTGGCTTTCAAACTGTAATAAAGCTAAATCCTGACCCGAAAACTTTCCATTAGAAATGGGATAACTGGAATAAATTTTACCATCAGGCGTTTGAATTGAATAGGGTGGGTCACTGGGGTTTAAAATATGTTGATTGGTTAGAACAGTGTAAATATTTCCCTGTTTTTTGACTAAAATACCTGACCCCCAAGCGGAACCAGATAAAATTTTAACAGTAATTTTTTGAGCAATTCGTTGAAGTTCGTTAGGAGAACAAACTTGACAATAAATATCCCAACAATTCGATTTAACTGAAAACAGAGTTGAAGGATGATCTCGAACCTCTAAAGTAGAAGAAGTTAAAAAAACATCAGAAAAAATAAGTATTGGTAGCGTGATTAAACAACTGCCAATACCCGTTATTATTTTAAGTTTTCGAGGAATTCCAGAAGGATAAACCATGATAATTGAACTCAAAATCAATCGCTTTTTTGTTCAATGCTGTTCATCTAATCGAACTGAATCCGATGCCGAAACACTACCTTTATCCTCAATATATTGATTAAGATCCAAATAAAATCGACCCTTACTTTCCTCTAGGGGGCCAGCACTTGCATTGGCTCGAAGATCAAATAACTGTTGTAATGTACGATTGGCATTTTGTTCCGGTTTCAACGTAAATAAAACACCCAAGCAAGGCCCTTCTTGACTATTAGAAACACAGATAACAGGCTGTTGATTCACCCGTCCTGTAGTCACATAATTTAATAAGCCTCGTTCATAAAATTGTTGGAATTTTGAAGACACTTGACGACAGCGAGTTTCAGGAACATAACCCGCATCATCAAAAATTCGAGAAACCCACCGGATAACCGGAAAAGTGCCCCGTGAATTCTTAACAAAAGTTGTCGGAATTCCATCAGAACTTACCCCACAATAAAACTGTTGTCTAACCCGATCAGCATACTGATAATTAGGGATTTCAACTTGATTTTGTTGACAACGACTCCAATTTCCAAAATCGCAGGAACTATTCGGAGATAACTCTCGTCCTTGACTCACAGAAGTTAACGCGAAAAAAGTGCTAAAAGCCATCGCGCTCATCTGTAAACTTTTGAGAAAAATTGAGTTTTTCATATTCGTTTTATTCCGAATCACGGATACAAAAATATAAAAGATTACAAGCCAAAAATATTAGCCTTAAAAAACTGATATTCCAGGCTTTAGTCCCGATCATTCAGGGTTGTTTGCTTCCTCCAATTCACTCCTAAGCGTTTGAGATAATCCCAACCTCTTTGCGGCCAAACGTGATCACGACCTGTTTTATGAGCAATCCATTCTGCTACTTTTGGCCCAGACCAAGAGCCTCCATCGGGTGCTGGCCCTTGCAACGCTTCCATCAATTCTTGTTGTTGTCCTGAAGTCAGTAGAGATTTTGCCATTGGGGGTTGGCGTTCTCGGCTGCGGTTCTTGATGGAACTTGGCCCCTCATGGTTGTAGCGCCGGATAATTTCTTTGGCGTAATCGTAATTTAACCCCACAATATCCGCCGCTTGTTTGATTGTCCAACCCCCCCCCACAAGGTGAAGCAGGTGCCATCGACGAGCCTCAGTTGTATCTCGTGCTTGACGATAACGAACTTTTAGGTCTTCGAGCGTCAGATGGGGTTCTAAGTGAGCTTTAGGTGGCATTCCTCCGATATAGCATCAGGAAAGTTGGTTAATCTATCCCAACTTTTTATGCTTTTCCGGATCGAACAGAGAATTTTTATCCGACACACCGCAGTTAACAAGTTAACCGGAGGAGTTAATAGGAGTTAACAGGCAAGATGCCTGTTCCACAGACCTCCCCTTCCTCTGGTAAACTCAGATATGGGTATTTAAGAACAAGAGGAAAAGTAGAGTATGGCATCCATCCGTAAGTTGCACCGACAACTGATCAAGAAAGAACGCTCCGCCGTTGAGATCACCCAGGAGGCATTGGATCGGATTGCACAACTCGAACCTAAATTAAAGAGTTTTCTTTGTGTAACGGCAGATCGAGCCTTGGAACAGGCGCGTCAAGTGGATGCCAAAATTGCGGCGGGGGAAGAAATTGGTCTATTAGCTGGTATTCCCATCGCGATTAAGGACAATATGTGTACTGAGGGAATTCGGACAACCTGTGGTTCCAAAATTTTAGAGAATTTTATCCCTCCCTATGAATCCACTGTCACCCAGAAACTCGCTGCGGCTGGGGCTGTAATGGTGGGAAAAACCAACCTCGATGAGTTTGCCATGGGGAGTTCTACGGAAAACTCAGCTTATCAACTGACCGCTAATCCTTGGGATCTCGAACGAGTTCCGGGGGGGTCTTCGGGAGGGTCAGCCGCAGCCGTTGCAGCCGAAGAAGCGGTGGTTTCCTTGGGTTCTGATACGGGGGGTTCCATTCGTCAACCGGCTTCCTTCTGTGGGGTTGTGGGGCTGAAACCGACCTATGGGCTCGTTTCCCGGTATGGGTTAGTGGCTTATGCGTCTTCTTTGGATCAAATTGGGCCCTTTGGACGGTGTGTAGAAGATGTTGCTATTTTATTACAAGCGATCGCCGGTCATGACCCGAAAGATGCCACCAGTTTAAACCTTCCTGTTCCTGATTATGTTTCCGCCCTTAGACCGACCTTAAGAGCTAGAAGCGGAATTAAAATTGGGGTGATTAAAGAAACTTTTGGGGAAGGATTAGATCCGATTGTTGAAAAAACGGTAACGAAAGCGATTAGTGTTTTACAGGAATTAGGAGCAGAAATTCAGATTGTTTCTTGTCCTCGATTCCGGTATGGTTTACCGACTTATTATGTGATTGCTCCTTCGGAAGCTTCTGCGAATTTAGCTCGTTATGATGGGGTGAAATATGGGTTCCGTCATCCTGATGCAGAGAATTTAATTGAAATGTATCAGCAAACCCGGGCGCAAGGATTTGGGGCGGAAGTTAAACGCCGGATTATGGTGGGAACCTATGTTTTATCGGCGGGATATTATGATGCTTATTATTTGAAAGCGCAAAAGGTGAGAACCTTAATTAAGGAAGATTTTGATCGCGCCTTTAGTCAGGTGGAAGTGTTAGTTTGTCCGACAGCACCTTCAACGGCTTTTAAAGCAGGTGAAAAAACGGCTGACCCGTTGAGTATGTATCTATCGGATTTAATGACAATTCCCGTGAATTTAGCGGGTTTACCCGGAATTAGTGTTCCCTGTGGTTTTGATGATCAAGGATTACCCATTGGAATGCAATTAATTGGCAAACCGTTAGGGGAATCTCGATTATTAGAAGTTGCTCACGCCTATGAAAAAGCAACAGATTGGCATAACTATAAACCCAAGGGAATTTAATTAAACTGTGGGGTGGGTTCGCCCACCTTTTTTCATTAACTAAACAGGAGTTGCTGATAAATTTAGGAGATAATTTGTGTTTCCTTCTACTGAAGAAACTCGTAGAAAATAGGTTCCACTGGGTAATTGCTCAATTTGAATCGATTCTGGGGTTAAACCTAAATTCGCAGAACTCGCAATAATTTCATTACTTTGAACGGCTTGATTTCCATTCAGATCTTGAATTAAATCTAAATCTAAATTAGCCTTCATTTGATTCATAATCGCACTAAAATCACTCTTAAAATTAGGAATAATAAATTGATAAATATCAACCGGGTCGGCATCAGTAACTAAACCAATAATTGTTTGATTACCTAACAAAATATCAAGATCAACGGCTTGAGTGAGATCATCTTTTAAAGCTGGAGGTGTTCCTAATCTTCCGTCGGCTAACCCTTGCTGCCAAAAATGTTCAAATAAGGTGTTATATAGTCCTGATTCTAATTCTGATATAATTTCAGGATATCGAGTTTGATAAAAGTTAGTATCAAAAGCTAAACTCGGATTTCGCCCTTCATATTGTCCAAACAGAAAAAAATGTTCAAAGGGATTAATTTCTGCTCTCAGGAAAGCACCTTTGACATCGGAATATTGTTCTAAATAATAGAATGGATCAAAGAAGGGATTCGGAGAACGCAATTCAAACTGACCATAATTAATAAAATGTTCAACAGGTGTCAGAAATCCTTCTTCTATTTGAGCAGATAAATCAGGGTTTGTGTCCTGATAATATTGACTATCAAAGATAGCATTAGGTTCATAACCTGATTCTTGACCTATCTCAATAAAATGATCAAAAGCTGTATCAAATTCTCCACTTTCAATTGTTTGAGCAACATCAGGATATTGGGCAAGATAGAATTCTTCATCAAACAAGGTTTCTAACGTTAACATTTTTTCACAACCTTCCGATTATTTACTTCTGTCTTAAGTTTACTATAACAACAGTAACCCAATTTTCAAAAAAACAGTAATAATAGAATTATCCAAAGAAAATCACCTCTGATCAAATTGGATGAGTGTTGAGTAGGAAAAACCAATGACTCTTAATCCTAGCATCATCAATGCCGTTGAAAAACTAGGGCATCGTGTTACCAGTGGCGATGTAGCCACTCAAGCGGGAATTGATGTTAATATCGCCCAACGAGAACTTTTAGCTCTAGCATCGGAAGCCGGAGGTCATTTACAAGTTGCTGAGTCGGGAGATATAGCCTTTGCATTTCCCCAAAATTTTCGGGCTATTCTGCGGAATAAATATTGGCGGTTAAAATTACAAGATGGGTGGGAAAAAATCTGGAAAGTTTTATTTTACCTGATTCGGATTTCTTTTGGAATTATTTTGATTGCATCAATTCTTCTGATTGTTGTTGCTATTATTGTTATTTTAATTGCAATTAATTCTAGTCAGGATAACGATAGTTCAGGCGGAAATGATAGTAGTGTAGGAGGTTATTTTCCTATCAGTTGGTTCATTCCTGATTGGTGGTGGTTTGTTTCTTGGGATAATAACAATTATCAACGGTATGAAACTAAGAACAGTGACAAAAAAAAGATGAATTTTTTGGAAGCTATTTTTTCCTTTATGTTTGGAGATGGAAATCCGAATTATAATTTAGAAGAACGCAGATGGCAAACGATTGGCACAGTTATTAAAAATCAAAAAGGAGCGATTATTGCTGAACAAATAACCCCTTATTTAGATGAAATCGGGAGTTCAGTCGCTCAAGAATATGAAGATTATATGTTACCGATTTTAGCTCGATTTGATGGCCGACCCGAAGTGAGTCCAGAAGGACAATTAATTTATCATTTTCCTGAATTACAAATTACAGCGCAAAACTCCAAAACTCAGCCTGTCCCTGCTTATTTAAAAGAAAGAAAGTGGCGTTTTAGTTTAGCAACTTCTGGGCAAGTTTTAGGAGCAATTGGTTTAGGTTCGGTTAATTTAATTGGCGCATTAATGTTGGGAAGTTTATTAAAAACTCCTGAAATTGCTGGATATTTAACCGGATTTTTAGGGTTTGTGCAATTTATTTATCCCATTTTATTGATTTACGGTATAGGATTTTTAACGATTCCTCTGATTCGATATTTTTGGATTCAAGGAAAAAATAAAAAGATTGATAATCGCAATATTAGGCGAGAAAAAAGAGCTAATATTTTAGCTCAGGGGGGTTCAATTTTAAAGAAAAAACTCAATTATGCTGGTCAGTTTGCTAAAAAAATTGTGATTCATCAAGATAATTTAGCTTATACAACTGAAACTGATTTATTAGAACAGGAAATAAAAAATCTGGATCAAAGTGATGCAGAATGGCAAAAGCGTTTAGATGAATCTGAATAACGGTAAAATAGACTGAATTAAACCTAATAAAACTTGAATTTTATAACCCTTAAATTAGGGGTCATGAAGGTTTAGAAATCAATCCTTTCTGAATCGCTAGAATTGCAGCTTGGGTGCGATCTCGCACTTCTAACTTTTGTAAAATAGCATGAACATGACTTCTAACTGTTCCCAATGTAATATGAAGTAAATTGGCAATTTCTTGATTCGTTTTTCCATCAGCAATTAAGGCTAAAATTTCCTGTTCCCTTTGAGTTAAATCATGATCAGCGATCACTGTATTTTGGGTTTCTCCTGAGCCTGTCGTTTCAAAAAATGTCCGAATTTCTGCTGTTACTGTTTGATCCCACCAAGAAGCTCCAGCAGCAACAGAATGTAAGGCTAAAATTAGTAAATGAGGTTCAATTCCTTTTAAACAATACCCGGATGCACCCGCCTTAATTAATCGTTCAATTAGGCTTTTTTGGGAATGAGAAGTTAAGACTAAAATCGGAATTTCAGGGTGGTTTTGTTTGATTTGACGACAGGCTTCTACGCCTCCAATTCCAGGTAATCCTATATCTAATAATACTACATCTGGTAAATATTGATTTGTCAATTCAACGGCTGTTTCTCCATCGGTAGCTTCGCCAATAATTTTGATATCGGGTTCTTTTTGCAAACGAATATTTAGCCCTAGACGGAATAATTCATCATCTTCTATTAATAAAACTCTTAATAAATTTGATTCCATTTTTTCTAACATTTTTCAAAAAGTTTTAAGTTTTACAGTTGAATTTCTCCCTGAGCTAAAGCCGGAAGACGAAAACAAAACATCGCTCCATTGGGGATTTTATTTTCTACCCAAATTATACCTCCATGGGCTTCAATAATTTGTCGAGTTAAGTATAATCCTAATCCTGAGCCTTGAGCTTGGCGATCGCTATTTCCCTGATAAAATCGCTCAAACAAATTCGGCAATTCTTCGGGGGTTATTCCGAGACCCTGATCCCAAATTTTCACCACTTGAAAATGAGTTTCAGACTCCAATATCACCTCAACCCGACCCCCACGCGGAGAATGATTAATCCCATTAATTAATAAATTACTAAAAACACGCTGAAGTTGCAGTTGATCGCCTTTGACCCACAGAAATCGCCGAAAATTAGAGTCTCGATAACTTAAACTTAAATAAATTCGCCGAGTTGTTGCTAAATCTGTTAAAGTTGCGATCGCTTCTTCTGCAATTTCAACTAAATTAATCGGTTCTAAATTGAGTTTTAATCCCTCCGTATCATTCCGATAAACATCCAATAAAGTTTGAACTAACTGTAAGCTACTTTGGTGAGAACGCAACATCATATCGAGAACTTTTTCTTGAGTCGAATTAATGTCACCAAACTGTCTGTTTTGAAAGGATTTTAGCGTTTCAATTGCCCCTAAAAGCGGTGTTTTTAAATCATGGGTCAAAGTAGACGCAAAATCTTCTCGAACACTGGCTAGTTTATGATGAGCTTGGAGTTGAGCTTGTTGTTGAGCAATTGCTTCTTCATAGCGACGAGTGCGATCGCTTAACCAACCCGTAACAATTAAGGCAAAAACAGCAATTATTCGATTAGCAACTGTTGCTAAATTGATAATTTCAGCACGGGGAAAAACTAAATTGAATAACGTTAATAAACCAGCAGCTACAGTTACTTGTAGGGTAATCATCCGATTTAAACGGGGGTGAGCAAGTAAAATTGGAACCGTATAAAGATAACCAAAAACATAGTCTGCGGGAGTCGTATATTCTAATAAAATTATCACCCCAAAGAATCCTAAAATTAACCAATGAATTTTTAAAGTATATTTTAAAATCATAACTAATTGCTCAATTGATTACTCTTTTTAATCTAGCTTAAAATCACCGTTGAAAGTGAACTATAGCAATCCGAGTAGGATTTGTGAAAAAATTCTGTAGGGGTTTGGAAACCAAACCCTCTTTATGTCTGGGTTTGGAAACCAAACCCCTACGATAAAATATTATATGAAATATATCTCTAGTTATACTCATCTATATCAAGGAGTTTATGAGTCCAGATAGGAGTAGCTACATATCTATTATATTTTTGGCTTATATCATTTTCTAATCGAAATTATACTTTTTGTTAGATTGTTTTTTTGAAAAAAAGTAAAATAATAGGATTAAATTCAAATGTAAATCTCTATCATATTTATGTGGCAAGGATTTTTTCAAATTGCCCTAACATTAGGACTATTAGTGGCGATTGTTCCCATTTTTGGAACCTATATTGCTGATGTTTTCTTAGGGGAAAAGACCCTTCTTGACTCCCTACTTAATCCCTTGGAACGCACGATTTATAACCTGAGTGGGGTTCGTTTTCAACGGGATATGACCGGTTGGCAATATGCTCGTTCTATGCTTTTAATCAACTTAGTTATGGGAGTTTTTGTCTATTTTATTATCAGTTTACAAGGAGTTTTACCTTTAAATCCCATGCAATTAAATGCTCCGCGTTGGGATTTAACCCTACATACAACCATTTCATTTTTAACCAACACTAATCAACAGCATTATTCCGGTGAAAACACCCTTAGTTATGCCACTCAGGTACTCGCCTTGGGATTTTTAATGTTTACTTCGGCTGCGACAGGTTTAGCCGTTTCTATCGCTTTTATTCGAGGATTAACAGGCAGATCATTAGGGAATTTTTATGTTGATTTAACCCGTTCTATTACTCGGATTTTATTACCTCTTTCTTTAATGGGAGCTATCATTTTATTAGCGTTAGGTGTGCCTGAAACCTTAGCAGGGTCACAAATTGTTACCCCCTTAGACGGAGGAACCCAAGCGATCGCACGGGGGCCTATTGCTCATTTTGAAATCATTAAACAATTAGGAGAAAATGGGGGAGGTTTTTTTGGAGCAAATTCAGCCCATCCCTATGAAAATCCCAATGGGTTTTCTAACTTAATTGAAACCTTAGCAATGGTTTGTATTCCTGCTTCTTTGATTTATACCTTTGGAATTTTTATCCAAGACAAAAAACAAGCCTGGTTACTCTTTGGAATGGTATTTTTAATCTATTCCGGCTTCATCCTTATTACCGCTTTTGGAGAATTTCAAGGAAACCCAATTGTTAATAATTCTCTCGGTCAACAAGCACCCAATTTAGAAGGAAAAGAAATCCGGTTGGGTTGGGCAGAAACAGCATTCTGGGCTGTTACTACAACCGGAACAATGTGCGGTGCAGTGAATGGAATGCTGGATTCTTTTATGCCAAATGGGGGGTTTTCTACCTTATTTAATCTGTTTTTACAAATTGTTTGGGGAGGACAAGGAACCGGAACAGTCTACTTATTTATTTTCCTGATTTTAACAGTGTTTTTAACCGGATTAATGGTGGGGAGAACTCCAGAATTTTTAGGGAGAAAAATTGAAAAGCGAGAAATTATTCTCGCCAGTGTCATCTTACTGGTTCATCCCATTGTTATTTTAATTCCGGGTGCGATTACTCTCGCCTATCCTCAACTTTCAGGGATTTCAAACCCTGGATTTCATGGCATTTCTCAAGTGATTTATGAATATGCTTCAGCCGCTGCCAATAATGGCTCAGGATTTGAAGGATTAGGGGATAATACTATCTGGTGGAATCTTAGTACCAGTGTTGTGCTTTTAGCCGGACGTTATATCCCAATTGTGGCGTTATTACTGTTAGCAGAAAGCCTGTTAAATAAACAACCTGTTCCCGAAACTCCGGGCACATTAAAAACCAATTCTCTCCTATTTACCAGTGTGACAACGGGAGTGATTTTGATTTTAGGAGCCTTAACATTCTTACCTGTTTTAGCATTAGGGCCAGTGGCGGAAGCCTTTCAAATTGCTAGTTTCAAATAATCCACCTATTTTCCATCAAATACCCCTTCAATTTTATGATGCAAACTCGCTTAAATAAACGACAACAAAAAAAGCAAAATAAAGTCAATACTAAAGGACTTTATCAACGAGCATTTCGGGATGCTTTTGGCAAACTCGATCCGCGATACATGATTAAAAATCCTGTGATGTTTGTCGTTTGGTTAGGAACAATAATCACAGCCTTATTAGTTCTCGATCCTAACTTATTTGGAACCGTTCAAGGAGAAAATAATCGCTTCTTTAATTTCCTCGTCACAGTGATTTTATTGTTAACCCTTCTGTTTGCAAATTTCGCTGAAGCAGTCGCAGAAGGACGGGGAAAAGCGCAAGCGGATTCCTTACGTTCTACGAAAGCAGAAACCACCGCTCGCAAATTATTACCCGATGGTTCTCTTGCAGAAATTAGTTCCACATCGTTAAAAAAAGGAGATCAAATTAAAGTTATTGCTGGAGATATGATTCCAGTGGATGCGGTCGTAATTGCGGGAGTTGCTTCCGTCGATGAATCTGCAATTACTGGCGAATCTGCCCCGGTTTTAAAAGAACCCGGAAGCGATGTTGCTAGTTCTGTAACCGGAGGAACTCGGATTATTTCTGATGAATTAATCTTGCGGGTGACATCAGAACCGGGAAAAGGATTTTTAGACCGAATGATTGCTTTAGTTGAAGGAGCGGAACGGACCAAAACCCCGAATGAAATTGCCTTAACGGTGTTATTAGCCGTATTAACTGAAGTTTTTTTAATCGTAGTTGCTACAATTTCACCTCTTGCTAATTATGTTCAAACTCCGGTTAGTATTGTAATTTTAATTTCTCTATTAGTGGCGTTAATTCCCACAACAATTGGCGGTTTATTAAGTGCTATTGGAATTGCTGGAATGGATCGAGTCGCTCAATTTAATGTTGTTGCGACATCGGGACGGGCGGTAGAAGCCTGTGGAGATATCAATACTTTAGTTTTGGATAAAACCGGAACCATTACGTTAGGAAATCGACTGGCTGAAGAGTTTATTCCGGTGAATGGTCATAGTCCAAAAGCTGTTGCTGAAGTAGCGCTGGCTGCCAGTATTTTTGATGAGACACCAGAAGGGAAATCGATTGTTCGACTTGCAGAAAAAATGGGGGCGATGGTTAATTTTAATCGAGAATTAGCGGAAGGAATTGAGTTTTCTGCTAGAACTCGGATGAGTGGTACAAACTTACCGAATGAAAGCGAAGTTAGAAAAGGATCTGTTGATGCAATTAAGGGGTTTGTTCGGTCTCGTGGAGGTCAACTAACGGCTGATTTAGATATCGCTTATCAACGTATTTCTCGTTTGGGTGGTACACCTTTAGCCGTTTGTAAAGACAATGAATTGTATGGAATTATTTACCTAAAAGATATTATTAAACCGGGGATTAGAGATCGTTTTGACCAACTGCGACGCATGGGAGTGAGAACTGTAATGTTAACGGGAGATAATCGGATTACGGCTGAAGTTATCGCTCAAGAAGCGGGGGTAGATGACTTTATTGCAGAAGCCACCCCAGAGGATAAAATTGCTGTGATTCAACAGGAACAATCCCAGGGTAAATTAGTAGCCATGACGGGGGATGGTACGAATGATGCTCCGGCTTTAGCTCAAGCAAATGTCGGGTTAGCAATGAATTCTGGAACCCAAGCTGCAAAGGAAGCTGCGAATATGGTAGACTTAGATTCTGACCCGACAAAGTTGATTGATTTAGTTACCATTGGTAAGCAATTATTGATTACTCGCGGAGCGTTAACAACCTTTTCTATTGCGAATGATATTGCTAAGTATTTTGCGATTATTCCAGCAATGTTTTCCTCGGCAGGTATTGGCAGTTTAAATATTATGGGATTAGCCAGTAGTCAATCGGCTATTTTATCCGCCCTAATTTATAATGCTTTAATTATCCCCGCCTTAATTCCTTTAGCCTTAAAAGGAGTTAAATTTCGCCCCGTTAGTGCTAATCAATTACTTCGAGAAAACATTTTAATTTATGGATTAGGAGGAATTATAGCACCCTTTATTGGAATTAAAATGATTGATAGCATAATTGCTATTATTGGTTTAACATAACAATCAACCAGGTTTTTATAGCTAAAATAATAGGAGTAAAAAATGAAAACATTAGATGATTTTAATTCAATATTACCCCGTGAAGTCAAAGAAATAATTTCATTAATCAAAACCAAACGTAACCTTTTACCCCTTTCTTTGTTTTTTTTATTGTCCTCTAATTTAATCTTTGCTCCCCTTATTTATGCAGCAACAGGAGAAGAAATAACTCGCAAAACAGCTTGGGCGATTGGAGTTTTAATTTTAGTAACGATAGCCATTGCTTTCTATTTATTGGCTGTAATTTTACAACCTGAACGGTTTTAAAACTCAATCAAATTCTCGAAAAATGTACTTTCAATTTCAAACTATACTATGTTTAGAGATTTGTTAACCGCCATCCGCACTACCCTAGTTTTATGGGTTTTAACGGCTATTTTATACCCGGTTTTGATTCTAATAATCGGTCAATCAATTTTCCCCTTTCAAGCCAATGGAAGTTTGATCAAAAATCCTCAAGGAGAGATTGTGGGTTCGGCTTTAATCGGTCAAAATTTTACCTCCAATCGTTATTTTCTATCCCGTCCAAGTAGCGTTGATTATAGTCCAGTTAAAGATGGTTTAGCAACGGGAATTTCAGGAGGAAGTAATTTAGCACCCAGTAATCCAGATTTGTTAAAAAAAGTAACAGAACGAATTGATCAACTCCAATCTAATAATATTATTCCAACGGCGGATTTAGTTTATTCATCGGGTTCAGGGTTAGATCCTCATATTAGTATTCAAGCCGCAAACGCCCAAATTCAACGAGTCGCTAAGGCGCGTTCTTTGAATCCTAATCAAGTAGAAACTCTGGTTTATAACAATACTGAACATCGATTTTTAGGAATTTTTGGAGAACCAGGAGTTAATGTACTAAAACTAAATTTAGATTTAGATAACCTATCCAATTAACTATGATTGATAGCAGCGAAATTGAAACTCAAAAAAATGACCCTGAATCTTATTATCAAACATCCTCTCGAAATCGAGGAAAACATAAAATTTTTATTGGGATGTCTCCTGGGGTCGGTAAAACCTATCGAATGTTAGAAGAAGGACATCAATTAAAAGCAGAAGGAATTGATGTTGTAATTGGGTTATTAGAAACCCATGGACGGGAAGAAACCGCAGAAAAAGCGATCGGTTTAGAAATGATTTCTAAAAAATCTGTTTTTCATCAAGGGATAACGTTATGGGAAATGGATACCGATGGGATTTTATCTCGTCAACCTCAATTAGTTTTAGTGGATGAATTAGCCCATACAAATGTTCCGGGTTCTATTCACGAAAAACGTTATCAAGATGTAGAAATTCTTCTTAATCATGGAATTGATGTCTATTCAACCGTGAATATTCAACACTTAGAAAGTTTGAATGATTTAGTCGCAAAAATTACAGGAGTTATTGTTCGAGAACGCATTCCCGACCGTCTTTTGGATGAAGCGACACAGGTTGTGGTGATTGATGTTACCCCAGAAACGTTACAAGAACGGTTAAGAGAGGGTAAAATATATGCACCTGAAAAAATTGAACAAGCGTTACAAAATTTCTTTCAACGTCGTCATTTAGTGGCATTGCGAGAGTTGGCTTTACGCGAAGTTGCTGATAATATTGAAGCCGCAGCAGAAACGACTGAAAAAGCTTTATTTTGTAATGTTCATGAGCGAGTTTTAGTTTGTATTTCTACTTATCAAAATTCCCCCCAACTGTTAAGGCGAGGATTACGTTTAGCGAATGTAATGAAAGCGCGTTTATATGGGCTATATGTGGAAAATCCAGAACGTTTTTTAACTAAAGAAGAAAGTTTACTATTAGAAACTTGTCAAGATTTAATTCAAGAGTTTGGGGGAGAGTTTCTTAGGGTGAAAAGTTATAATGTCTCGGAAGCGATCGCTCAAGTTGCTGAACAATATCATATCACTCAAGTTGTTCTCGGACATACGCGCAAATCTCGCTGGGAATTGTTTTGGAAAGGATCACCTGTTCAGCAATTATTAAAATATCTCAAAGGAGTTGATATTCATATTATTGATGCTGAGAAAATATTGAATTCCTCCTCTTAATTAGATTAGAGTTTCAATCTGGCTTGTAAGTTAGCTGGAGCTAGATAGAGAACTGTTTTCTGATTTTTAGATTTAGCGGCTATTAATAAATCTTTATCCACTAATTTATTGAGATAACTTCTAGCAGTATTTTCGGTGATCCCAAAATCGATGGCGACTTGTTTTGAAGTAAATTCTTTACCAGGTGTTCTGAATGCTTCTTTTAGGATTTCTAAATGACCTCTGCGTAAAGTTCTTGCAATAGGACTTTTATCAATCCAATCCATAAATTCATAAAAATCTTGTTTTTTTCTGCTCATATACTCATACAATGATTTCACTGCTTTTTCTAGGGTACTAATCTGATTATAGAGAAAATAGGTGAGATCAAAATCATCAGTTTCAGTGTAAATAAAAGCTTGATCATAATCTCCACGTTTTTCTTGTATGAGTTTGCTAATCGAAACATATTGAAATAGCCAATAACCCGACCGCAGAATACTCCAATAGAAAATAGCTCTTGCAGTTCTACCATTACCATCCCCAAAAGGATGGATATATCCCATCATAAAATGTAAGATAATAGCCTTGATGATGGGATGAATAAAATTACTATAATCATTGGGAGCGGGATCATAATTTGCAAAATCACACAAATTTGTTAGTCTAGCTTCGAGGGTTTTCCAGTCAGGGGGATAAAAAGTATTCTCATTGTATAAATTAGAAACAAAAATATTATTGTTTTTTCTGATTTCCCCTGGTGTTGCTTGATTTTCTATGGCTTCTTCTGTTGCAATTCTATGGAGTTCTAATATTAATTCTAGGGATAATTCCTCATCCTTTTTTTCAACCGCTTTTTTCATCAATAAATAATTATTGAGGATCATCTGTTGAGATTTATCTTTAGGGGTAAGATTTTTTTCCAGCATTTCCTTTGCAACTTCACGAGTTGTTGAAGCTCCTTCAAGTTGAGAGGAAGTAATCGCTTCCTCTTGCATTAAACTTTTGACGAGATAAGGATTTTTGGGAGGAGAAGATCCGAGAATACTATTACTATTCTCTCGACTTCCCCCGGTCATTGTATCAATCCCATAGAGTTGAGCAAACAGTGAGTCTGGTACACAATAACTAAAGCAGCGATCACCTTCAGCTTTTAATAATGGTAAGTTCTTAGTGATTGCTTTCCGTGCAATTTTAGTCGCTATCCATGCAGCTAATTCGTTGTCACCTGGCTTGACTCTCCATTTAAAATCATTCCAATGAAAATACCTTCCTTTGGAATCTGTTGCTCCATATTTTCCAAGTAACGGTAGAAATTTTTCGGGTTCAACTTCTTGCAATAGCAAAATGAGAGGTTTAGGAACTCTAATTCTTGCCATAGAGAGTATTTTTCACTCAATTCTATTCTTTTAGTTTATCTTATTTTAGTCAAATTTATGAATCAGAAAATAAAGTTTTAAAGCTTTTCCGACGATATCGGGGAGAATCTGGGGTAAAATAACTCCAGAGGGTTTCCCAATAGAAAAACGAGACTCCATCAAAACCGCGATCGCGCACGACTTTCATTTGTTTTTCAATTTGCTCCATTGGGACAGGATGGCGTAATGTTCCACTTAATAATCCAATAATTACCGGAACTTTTCGCCGTGCTATTTGTACAGATTCATGATCTAATTCTGAAATAAATTTTACCATACTATCTCGATAAACTTGCAAAACAATGTCATCGACTAATCCTTGATTGACCCAGGTTAACCAATCTTGTAAATACATTTCATAAGTATATTCGTAAGGGTTTGGAGATAAAGAAATTATACAATCAGGTTTAACTTTTTTAACACTTTTGACAATTCTTTGAACTAACTCAGTAATTTTGTTCGCTCTCCAATTCCGCCACTCTTGATTGTAAGGATTGTTAGGAGGTAATTGATTATTATGTTCTTGTTGATAAAGTTGAATTGTATACTCATCATAACCAAATTCAACAGGAAGACCAAAATGATCATCGAGTTGAATTCCATCAATATTATATTTCATTACAACTTCTAAAATTAAATCTTCAATAAATTGTTGAACTTCAGGATGTAACGGATTTAACCAAACATTTTTAATGGTCATCCATTCTAAAATTTGATTAACAATCCAGTTTTTAATCTTGGTTTGATAGGAAACATCCTCCGAATTCCTAAAATGATTTAAGGCTTTTTCTCCTTTTTGAGTTTGAGCAAGCCAGTCAGGATGACGTTGAACAATAGCCGAGTTTTTCGGAGCCATAAATCCATATTCAAACCAAGGAATGACTTTCAATCCGTTTCGATGTCCTTCTGTAACAATTTTAGATAAAATATCTCCTCCTAATTGGGTTAAATTTAATAAGGAATCTTGTGAACGACCGATGACTCGTCTGGCGACTGCGCTTTTATAAAATGTAACTCCTCGGTTCCAAACAACGGGATAAATGGTATTAAATTTGAGGTCTGATAATTGATGTAAAGCACGATTCATTCCCCAAGGAAAAAATAAGACTCCACTGCTGACATTGGTTAACCAAACGCCTCTAATTTCATTGGGTATAATTAAAATAGGTTGGGACGGTGTGGGCGGAATTAAAAGAGCGATCGCTAGAATCAACGATAAAATTAAGATGATTTTCTTTCTGGATTTCATTATTATAAAGAAGGAAACACAAAGACACAAAGACACGAAGAAAGAGAGAAGGATAGAGGGTAAGTAAGAAACTATAATTTTAGTATCTTCGCACCGGAAACCCTAGATAATTTTAATATAATTTTTTCCATTGATGATCAATATTTTGGGTGGTATCAATGGTTGTTAGATAGCTTTTTTCATCATCCGTAAAGGGTTGAGCTTTTGCTTGTTGAGAGGTTAATAAATCTACCGTTGCGTCAGCAATATCTCCCTGACGGTGTTGTAAACGATCTTGTAAAATATCCATTGGTGCTGTACATTCAACAATTTGTAAGGGTAATTGATGGGTATTACAGGTTTCTATCACTTCTCCCCGTCGTTCTTGTTGGTCATATTTGGCATCTAAAATCACCCAAAATCCTTGTTTTGCTAATAATAATCCTAACTCTAATAATCGTTTATAGGTTTTTTCTGTCATTTCTGGGGTATAGATTTCTTCTTCTCCTTTTTCATATAGAGGAACATTTGCTAAATGTTTTCGCACCGCATCAGAACGAATATGAATCGCATTTAATCGTTTTGATAATTTGCGGGCGGTTGTGCTTTTTCCTGACCCCGATAACCCCGACATCATCACGATTCCTCCTGAAGATCTGCGAGTATATTGCCATGCTAATTTATAATATTGAGTGGCTTCTTGTTGGGCTGTTTCTTTCTGTTCTTCAGCAACGGCTGAATCATCTAAAATTAATGAATTAACTTTGGCTCTAACATAAGCTTGACGAGTTAAATAAAAAGGTAATAATTGTAATCCTTCCCAGTCTCCGGTTTGTTCAATATAAGTATTTAAAAATCGATTCCCTAAATCCGCCCGTCCTCGTCCTTCTAAATCCATGACCACAAAAGCCACATCATAAATCACATCTACAAACCGAAATTCTTGATTAAATTCAATCCGGTCAAATAGTAATATTTTATCATGAT
This sequence comes from Planktothrix mougeotii LEGE 06226, assembly GCF_015207485.1. NCBI lineage: Bacteria > Bacillati > Cyanobacteriota > Cyanophyceae > Oscillatoriales > Microcoleaceae > Planktothrix > Planktothrix mougeotii. The sequence continues at coordinate 10,724 of NZ_JADEWU010000015.1, read as the reverse complement.
AAATACAAATATTTTTTAAATGCAAGTCTCCATGACATTCTCGAATCCATCGATTTTCAATCCGACTTTTAAAAATAGCGTCATGGGTTTCAAAACAGCTATCTGTGTATTGTTTGGTTTGTTCATATTGTTCTTGGGTTTGACAAGAACCAATATATTTTTGTGTTTTTTGATAATTTCCATCAATGGAATGACGAATTTGAGCCATTTCCCCAAATTTAAGAATCTCATCATTTGTTGGACAATTTTGATGGAATTCAGCAACAACTTTTCCTAACTCTTCCATCTCTTTTGTTGTTAATTTATCCTGTGCAAATAAATTAATCAATAAATCTTCTTCAGGAAACTGACGCATTTTTAAAGCATATTCAACAGCAGGGTTTTGATTATCCCCAAATTGAAAGCGATCGCCGATTTCTATAATCGGTAAAACCTCTAAATACAATTCTGGTGCTTGTTGCTGATTCATTTGTAATTCTTGTTCACAAAAATAGTGCCGTTTCTCTAAAGTTGAATAATCTAAAAACCCAAAATCGACTATTTTTTTAAGTTTATACACATACTCACCCGTTAACAGAATAAACGATATATGAGTTTGTAAGAGTTCAATGGGTTCTTGTACCGGATGGGGATAAAAATCCGGTTCTAACATTTGTTGAATCAATCGAGGAAGTGCAGAGTCAGTCATATCCATACCAGAAAGATAAAAATGAATTCAATCAACCTGAGAATAAGTCATGGGTTTAGGGTTATTTTTATTATCTCTTGAGAAAAAGCCAATTCCAATGTCTTGAAAATAAAAGTAACAAAAGATTTGATATGATCAACACTTGAATTGTTCAAGCCGTTTTATAGAAAAAGTCAATGACAGAACCCAAACCCTTTAATGTCTTTGGTGTTGGAAATGCCCTCCTTGATATTTTGGCATTAGTTGAAGATAATTTTATTCAAACCCATGACCTCAACCGAGGATCAATGACCCTGATGGATACGCTCAAACAGGGGAAATTGTTACAACAATTGGAAACCCATCCTTTAGAATTACGTTGTGGGGGTTCCGCCGCTAATACGATGATGGCGATCGCTCAAAGTGGCGGGACGGGAATTTATTCGGGTAAAGTCAGCGCCGATACCAATGGCGAATTTTATCAACAGGATATGGTCGCGGCTGGAATTCAATTTGAAATCGAACCTGCTGATAGTACCCAAGGGCCAACGGGAACCTGTTTAGTCTTAACAACCCCCGACGCAGAGCGAACAATGTGTACCAATTTGGGGGTTTCTACAACTTTATCGGTTACGGATATCAATGTTGATCATTTGAGTCAGTGTCAATACAGTTATATTGAAGGGTATTTGTGGGATGCAGCCCAACCCCGAAAAGCTAGTATTGAAACAATGGAACAGTCGAAACGCCTGGGGGTAAAAGTGGCGTTTACCTTCTCGGATATGTTCTTAGTTGAACGATTTGGAGATGATTTCCGTAGCGTTTTAACAGAGTATTGTGATGTTTTATTTTGCAATGCAGATGAAGTGCGTCACTTCTGTGGAACTGAAGATTTAGAAGTTTGCGCTCGTCAGTTAGGAGAAAAAGTTAATTTAGTTTTTATTACCAATAGTAATAAAGGCTGTTTAGTGGTTGAAAACCAAAGTTTAATTCCTGTTCCAGGGTTTCCGGTTAAACCTGTTGATACCGTTGGGGCGGGAGACGCTTTTGCAGGTGGAGTATTATATGGACTCACTAACAATTTAACCACCCCACAAGCCGCCCGTTGGGGAAATTATCTCGGTTCTCAAATCGTTCAAATTCATGGCCCCCGTTTAAGCGAATCTCAACAAGATAAATTAGCAACAATTATTAATTAGGTTGCGGAGTGCGGAGTGCGAAGAAGGAGTCAGAAGTCAGAAGTTAACGATTTCTCCTTTTCTCCTCCTCTCTTCTGCTCCCCCAGTTCACAATATTCTTAACCTTCGACGCTGCTTTGTTCCTCACCCCGTTCAGGATGAATAATACTAACAACGACTTGTTCTCCATCCCCTGTAGCTGTGACACCCGCAGGTAAGTTAAGTTCTCTAATGTGTAGTGCTTGACCTTGATGTAAACTCGTGACATCCACATCAATGCGATCAGGAATGCTTCCCGGTTCACACTCAACTTCTAATTCAGAGAGGACAACATCTAACAGACCACCTTCGAGTTTCACCCCAGCGGCTTCACCCACGAAATGCAGAGGAATAGAAACCGTTAAACTATCTTGTTGAGCAACGGAGAAGAAGCTCAGGTGATAGGGAAATCCTTTCCAAGGATGTTTTTGTACTTCTCTCAGCAGGGTTTTGCCACTCCAAGACAGTTCAGGAACGTTCAGTTGAATTAAAGTATGATTCACAACGTTCCGTTTCATTAGAGTTTCTGCGACTTTCGCTGAAATGGTAATGTTAATAGATTCGGCTCCTTGATGACCATACAGCACCGCCGGAACTAATCCTTGACGACGCAAAGCATTGGGTTTAGAGCCTTCTGGGCGTTTTTGACCTTCAATTGTAATTTCCATGACGTTGATTGCGCTTAGGGTTAAACACTTAAAATTTTTTAGCCAAACTCTGATTATACCAAAATCATGACGTTGTAGCTAAGATCAGGGATCTGGACTGAATCAATAATTTTGAGGGTTAATACAGTTTGCTAAAGTGCTCCTTCATCCACATCAGAAAAGATATAGTTGTAAAATTCGGTTCCAGTCACAACATTAATGACAACAACACGGTTTGTATCCCGATCATACATCACGCGAACCTGTCTATCTTCACCCATAAATTTATTACCCGAAGTTCGCTTTAGATAGCCGCGAAAGCGAAACTCTCCCTCGGTAATTTCCATCATAATCTTATTATTATTAACTTCCGTTATATTGGTAACGGGAGTGGGAGACTGTGCAACAATATTAGATAATTGCTCAATCGTTTCTGCTTTTACAGGGACAACAACTACAGCATTTCCCCAAACGATCATACCCGCCATACTGAGAGTAACAGCAATCGCTCGTCTTTTGCTTTGGGATTTGGTATTCATAACAATCCTTTATTCCTATTTATTCCTATTTTTGATGTTCTGAGGTACTTAAGAGTGGAGATTCTTCGTTGACATCCTCCTAGCATATCAACGCAATCTCCACTAGATTTACTAAAATATTTAACGTAGCATGGGTTGGTATCCCAAGCTACGTTTTAAAGGAAAAAAATATTGCAACGAAAACACAAGATACAACACTTCTAACCGCCAACGGTTACAGGTTGTCCGTCTGCATCTAATAACGCTCGTTTTGGCCCGTGAATCGGATCTTCAACAATAATCGTTTGATCTCGACTGGCTCCTAATGAAACAATGGCGATCGGAACTTTCATTAATTCTGCTAAAAATTTCAAATAGCTTAAAGCTTCTTTGGGTAAATCTTCTAACTTGCGACAATTAGCTGTTGATTCTTTCCAACCGGGAACCGTTTCATAAATCGGTTGACAGCGAGCAAAGGTTCGCGCACTACTGGGGAAATGTTCGCACCGTTCCCCATCAATATCATAGGCAACGCAAACTTTAATTTCCTCTAAACCATCTAAAACATCTAATTTGGTAATCGCTAAACAATCTAAACCGTTAATTCTAACAGCATAACGACCAATCACCGCATCAAACCAACCGCAACGCCGTTGACGTCCCGTTGTCGTTCCAAATTCAGCCCCGCGATCGCACAAGACTTGGCCAATCCCATCCACCATTTCCGTCGGGAATGGCCCTTCACCCACACGGGTTGTATAAGCTTTCGCCACCCCAATTACCCGGTCAATCATCGTCGGGCCAACTCCAGCCCCCACACAAGCACCGCCAGCAACGGGGTTAGAGGAGGTCACATAGGGATAGGTGCCATGATCTAAATCTAATAGGGTTCCTTGTGCCCCTTCAAATAAAATATTCCGTCGAGCTTGTACTGCTGCGTCGATTTTCAGTGAAGCATCAACCACATGGGGACGCAACCGTTCTGCATATTCCAAATATTCCTTAATCACCGCTTCCGGGTCGAGAGGAGGATGATTATAAAGCTTTTCGAGGATAACGTTTTTATTGTTAATCGTCCAGCGCAACTGATCGGGTAAAGTCTCGGTTTCCATCAAATCAATGATGCGAATTCCCGTGCGTTCAGACTTATCGGCGTAAGTCGGGCCAATTCCCCGTTTCGTTGTCCCAATCTTTTGATCTCCCCGTTGTTCTTCCGATGCTTGATCCAAGAGGCGATGGTAAGGCATCGTTACATGAGCCGTCTGGGAAATCATTAAGTTTTGGGTGGAAATCTTCAGGGATTCGAGTTGATCCAGTTCTTCGATTAAAATTTTGGGATCAATTACGGTTCCTGAACCGATAATGCACTCGGTATCGGGATATAAAATGCCTGAAGGAATCAGGTGCAGTTTAAAGGTTTGATTGTCAACTACAACTGTATGACCTGCATTAACGCCACCTTGGTAGCGGACGACCACATCGGCTGAACCACTCAGCAGATCGGTGATTTTGCCTTTTCCTTCATCGCCCCACTGGGCACCGATAACAACTACGTTAGCCAAGAGAGTTTTCACTCCGACAGTTTACACAAATCTTAATTATCTGTTATTAAGGGAACTCTGTCAAATTAAGTTTTGTTAACGGTTTTGTCACCCTTGATCCTAATGCCTTCACTGACCGCCCTAGAATAGAGACGTTACGTTGAGTTATCTCTATTTGCGATCGCGACAACCCCCAGATTTCAGTTTCTCAGCAAAAACAGATTAAAAGAAGTAACGAAAATCAAGTCTATCTTCAATTTTTATCCAAAACTCTATTATAGCAAAAAAATTATTTTTTAGCTTAAAACTCTAAAATAAGAATCTTCATAGAAACGCAGGTTTTAACCCCATGTTTTTTGAGGGTTGTGCTATCGTTAATGGTTAATATCAGGATCAGTTTATCAAGTGAGTCAATAAACCTTGAAACGGATCAGTGATAGTGATTGTTTTAACCTTTATTTAAGAGTTACTATGCCGTTACACGCTGAGTTACATCGCCATTTAGGGGGTTCTGTTGTACCGCGTATTCTGTGGCGGTATTTTGAACGTCATAACCCTCAGTTAACCCAAGGGTTTGTCGAATATGAGCGGTTTGAGGATTTTTATACCAAACCTCGCAATACCTTAGATGAATATTTAGAACTGCATACAATGGTTGAAAGTGTGCAGACCGTTGAAACCTTGCCTTATTTTATTTATCGGTTGATGCGGGGTGCTTATACTTTTGAAAATTTAGCGTATTTAGAATTGCGCTATACCCCTTATTTACGAACTCCCGAACATCTCAGCCAGTCCCAACGAATTGATTGTATGGCTGAAATTGTAGAAGTGGTAGGAAAAGCCAGTCAAAGTAGTGATACTCCCATTATTACCAGCCAAATTTTATGTATGCACTCCCGACTTCCTGTTGAAGTTAACCGGGCAATTATTGATTTAGCTGCACAAATGCCTCAATATGTTTGTGCGGTTGATATTGCTGGAGGCGATAATCATTATGCTGAACGGTTGGATGAGTTTATTGACTTATACCAATATGCCTTATCCTTGGGATTAAAAACCACCGGACATTTATATGAAACCCCAGATGGTTGTTATCCCGAATTGTTACCCTATTTAATGCGAATTGGTCATGGCATTCAAATTCCGTTATTACATCCTGAATTATTACCGGAATTAGCTCAACGAAACCAGTGTTTAGAAGTTTGTCCCACGACCTATATTAAAACAGGTACTCTCAAGGATATTCAGCAACTAAAAATTGTTTTTGAACGTTGTTTTGATGCTGGAGTTGATATTGCCATTTGTACCGATAACGCCGGGTTACATAACGTGCGTTTACCCTTTGAATACGAGAATTTATTAACCCTTGATATTCTAGGGTTTGAAGAATTACAAGCTTGTCAACAAGCCGCCTTTCGTCATGCCTTTGCATGGCCCCATGAAAACCCCCCCGCACAAATTCTTAATGGTTTATTAAAACCTGAACCTGCAATGGTTTAAACAATGGGAAACAGTGAGCAGTTGATTTAGTCTCCTGTCTCCTGTCTCCTAACTTTTTAATAATTCCGGTTTTTTTGCTTTTTCTAATAGCGGTTTTAAACCCTGAGCAACTCGTTCCCCTCCCACTAATAGGAAAGTTGATTTTGACTAATTCGATTATTTTCAATCAAGTCTCTAGCTTAAAAATTCTTAATAATTAATAAACAGTTCCGTCCATCTTCACCCTGTTCATAACTTAAATAATCGGCAATATCGTACATTAATTTCAAACCTCTTCCCCCTCCCTTTATCTCCGTATTCCTTGAGGGATCATTCATCTCCTTGAGAATGCGTTTGATTTTATTGAGTAAATCAAAAGGTTCGCCAAAATCCCAAATCCGAATTTCAATTTGTTGTTCTAAAACAGTCACTTCTAAATCAATATATAGATCCTCAGAACGTCCTTTATGAGCATGACGAACTGCATTAGTAAATCCCTCTGCTAAAGCTAACTGACAGCGTATCCAAACAGATTGAGGAATAAAGGACTGATACAGTTGCTCAAACCATGACAAGACTTTAGCTAGGAACACTAAACTAGACGGAACTTGAAGTTGAGTCGTTTGGGGAAGTGGCAATGGTTTTGAATCCTCTTATTCAATCACAATTAAGTTTGACTGATTTCCTAAATCCTGAACAGCATTAGGGATTTAGAATCTTGACAAGTTGGCTGACTTCATCATGATACAACAAAAGTTAGGATAGGAGGGAGGCTTATTTAACCTCTGAGGTCGCTTGTTCGTCACAGCGTTTTACCCCCCTTGAATAAGTTATTGCCTTTGGCGTCCTCTAATAGTTTACTGCATTTTTGAGTGGTTTTCTAGTCTTCCTGAACCGTGATTGTGCTAGATCAAGTAAAATATTAGAGATGGGATAACACAACTTGTGAAGTTTCAGAAAAATCAACCCCTCAAGGAGTGAAAACACACTCCTTTGAAATGAGGCTGAAAGCGCATAGATCAGCGCTAATATGACATAAAATTACTGCTTTAACATGAAAAGGAATTAATTGTAACTTTTATGGGATGAACTTTATGAATCTTAAATATTAACTGAACAAAACCTTGAAGTCCGTCAATTTCAAGTTCAGGCAATCCTCTAATTAGACTATACTCAAAGACAGCAAAGTCTTAACTTGGCCTTGATTACCCTCATCTGGTGTACCAACGTACCTCAACGCTCATGTTTAAAATTCTGGTTATCGATGATGATGTTGCCATTTTAGAACTTCTCAAAAGAACGCTGAAAAAACAGGGTTATGATGTTAGTGTGGCAAATAATGGTGAAGAAGGCATAGAACAGGCTAAACAGCTACGTCCAGCACTGATTATTTGTGATTGGATTATGCCCAAGTTAACGGGGATTGAGGTCTGTCGTCAAGTTAAAGCGACTTCAGAGTTATCAACAACACAATTTTTCTTATTAACGTCCCTCGGTTCAGTTTCAGATCGAGTCACGGGCTTAGATGCAGGAGCCGATGATTTTATTTCTAAACCCATTGAAATGAATGAACTCTATGCTAGAGTTCGGGCAGGATTAAGATTACATCAACTCAGCCAAGATTTACAAACCCAAAAACAACGCATTGAAGCTGAATTAGCAGAAGCCGCAGAATATGTGCGATCGCTCCTTCCTGAACCTTTAACTGAACCTGTAAAAATTGATACTAAATTTATTCCCTCTCGTCAATTAGGTGGCGATTCTTTTGACTATTATTGGTTAGATTCTGATCATTTATCGATTTATTTATTAGATACATCAGGACATGGCTTAAGAGCGGCTCTTCCCTCCGTTTCTGTTCTTAATTTACTGCGTTCTAGGGCTATTCCTAATATTGATTATTATCAACCCAGTAACGTTTTAAAAGCCTTAAATACCACCTTTCAGATGACCTATCAAAATGATAAATATTTTACAATTTGGTATGGGGTTTATGAGCTTTCAACTCGACAATTATTATATTCTAGTGCGGGTCATCCTCCTGCTATTTTATTAACAGGGAAAAATAAAAAAGATATTAAAATTGAACGCTTAAAAACACGAGGAATGCCTGTCGGAATGTTTTTAGAAGCAGAATATATGGATGCAACCCACAAGATAGAAGAATTTAGTAATCTTTATATTTTCAGTGATGGAGTTTATGAAATCAATCAACCTGATAATACAATGTTAGGCTTAGAAGGGCTAATTTCAATTTTAGTAGAATACAATGATTTACAAACAGATACTTTAGAAGAAGTTTTAAATACCGTTAAAAAAATTAATGCAAATAACCCCTTTGATGATGATTTTTCTTTGCTAAAAGTTACTTTTACTTAATCGGGTGAAATGGGGAAACACAAATCTGTTGAAATCCAGATTAAATTCCCCGTTTTCACCCTATCTTAGCTCCTGAATCACCAAAGATTAGCTTTTCAAAGATTCCAAAAATTTATCTTCGTTTTCAAAAATCTCAAATACCCGATCCATACTGGTGAGTTCAAATAAAATCCTAATTTGTTCATTGATAGAACAAACAAATAATTTACTCCCAGCCGCTCTAACCGTTTTCAGAGCTAAGACTAATGCACCCAAACCCGAACTATCCATAAATGTGACATCTTGGAAGTCAATTAATATTATTTTGGCTCCCTTCTCAACTAAAGCAGCAATATCTTGACGAAATGGACTAGCTTTAGTACCATCTAAAATCCCGTGAGGTTTAAGAATTTTAACATCAGAACTCATAGTGTTTTAGGGATGAAACCCTCCATAAGACTCGCCCGACTCAGTTAGTATAGCTTTGAGATGGACTCATAGCCAAATACATCCAGTTAACCTGGGGAACAGGAAATTTAATCAGTACCCTGTCTGTTTCCGGGCTGCATTGATGATCCCGCAACCGTAAAGTTAATCAACCTTTCACCGGACTGACTTTAGCCCGATAAAGGAGTTTATTCCCTTCTCGATATCCCGTATATCGCACAATCACTTGCTCTCCGGGTTGAGCCGTTCCCTCCAGGAGTTGATGTAGATGCGGATCATAGGGAACTTGTGTGCCGACAGGTGAGATCGCGTCTACTCCCCATTGTCTCATAAGCTGTTCTACTGGACGCACAAAAGGTAATAATTTTACCGCCGGAAGTTGGGGGTTTTCTTGAACTCGATACACCACCGTTGGCCATTGCAATAACCACGACTCCAAAACGTGCAGACTTTCCCGTTTCCATTCTTCTAACAATGCAGAACGTTGTTGCTCCATCTGCGTTTGTAAGCGTTGATATTCTGATTCTAAATCTCCCCGAATTGGAGTTTCAGAAGGAACAGAACCTGGAGCAAATACGGCTAATAATTCGCTCAGAGAAATCTTTAAACCTTGACTAATTTTCAACAAAATACTAACCGGGGTTTGTAGCGCGAGTCCCCGTCGCAGTCGAATAATCTGCAACGGGGAAACCCCAGCAATTTGGCTTAATTCTTCCAGGCTAGAAATCCCCGCCCGTTGCATGAGTTCCTGTAACTGGGGGCTATAGTCCGGTAACGCAGATTCACTCATTTTGATTTTTAGTTCACGAGTTACACTGCCATTGATGGCCCTTTAGTTGCCTTGCAAATGAGCTTCTAAGAACCACAACCGCTTATCAATGGCGCGGGAAATTTCAGTGTACAAATCTGCTGTATCCGCATCGCCTAATGCACCTGTTTGATCAATGGCTTCTCGAACCATTTTCGCATACGGAGCATAGCGATCGGCTAAAGCCACCACATAATCTTTATCATTAGCCAAATCTAGGGGAAATTCTGGGATAATTGTGTCTGCAATTGCCATCCGAGCCGTTCCCATTGCTGTCCCACCTAACACAGTTGCTCGTTCGGCAATTAGATCAATATATTCTTCTAATTCGGTCGCCATTTCATCAAACAGTAGGTGCAGTTGATAAAAATTAATCCCTTTGACATTCCAATGAGCCTGTTTAACCTGAGTTTTTAAATCTAATGTTGTCGCCAAACTGTGGTTTAGAATCTCAATCACTCCGGCGCGGGTTGTTTCGGGTAAATCAATTCGAGTCGGATAAAGACGTTGTTTTGAGTGAGTTGCTACCATGATTGAAAATACTCCTTGATCAGTTTTATAGAATGAATCAAAACTTTACAAATATAGAAGAGATTGATCACAGTGTATCGAATTTCAAACCCTTCTAAATCTATCTCAAGCTAGATGCTTTTGCAGGACAGAACGCGGTGCTTTTCGGACATGACAGCGAATGGTTTCTAACCCTAATTTTGTACAAGCTTCATAGCGATGACATCCTGAAAAGCCATAATAGTCCCCGTCCACTTCTAAAACCTCAATCGGTTCCTGTAAGCCAATCTCTCGAATGGATTTCATTAAGGCTTCAACTTTAGTGGGGTCTGTTCCACGAGGCAGAGGACGACGAATCTGCTTGAGAGGAATCTCTTTAACCTGCATTCAGTTACTCCTCCTTTTCCTTGTCTTTCTATATCATACTCATAATGACTTCAAGTTGCAACCTTTTCTGGGAAAAACTTAGAAATCCGATTTCCGGCATTCACACAGACGAGGAAGAAAAGGGGACAAGGGGACAAGGGGATGG